>JAFACY010000181.1 GCA_023425285.1 Bacillota bacterium | reverse complement strand
GGCCAGACTATCATAGCGCATTTAGTGCTTCAGCTTCTCAGCTTTATGTCCCCAGCTTTAACCGGGTTTGCCCTTGTCATTATTAATTTTGTTATTCGTGCTTTATTTCTCCGGAACTCGTTAGTTCAATGAAGCGTCGAAGCATTGCCGAAACCTCGGCGCGCGTGGCTGTACCCTGCGGGTCGAAGATATTGTCGCTCTTGCCGCTGATGACACCTGCCATTTGCATTTGCTTTACGGCATCCTTGGCATAGGAGCTGATTCTGAAGCTGTCCGCAAAAGTATTTTCTGCATTATCCTCTGGCAGATTGAAGACAATAGTTTTGGCGTAGCTTTGCATAACGACCGCCATCTGCTCACGTGTAATAGATTCTTCCGGAGCAAAATTGCCATCTCCAATGCCATTTATGATGTTATTTTTGTTTGCCCACTCAATGTATCCCATATAGTAGGCGTCATTTTTTACATCGATAAAGCTTGACTGTTTGTAGGTGCTCACATCAGCGTTTGCTAATCTGCCGAGGGCAGTGATAAACATTCCTCTGGTCATAGCGGTGTTTGGACTAAAAGTGGTTTTAGAAGTGCCGCTAAACAGTCCACGGTTTACCACAAACTCGATATCATCTTTAGCCCAATGCTCATCTATATCGGTGAAGTCAGGAGTATCCTGTTTGTAGCCGATGCCATAAGTGGAAAAATGAGATGTAGCAAAGTGCAGCACCTTTTCCATACTGTCATATACCGAGTTGGTAACCCAGTGTACCTTGCCATTGCCGTCCACATAGACAGCCTGCACATTTTCGGCTTTTTCATTTGCATCGAGGGTGTATGGGATGGTGATCGATACGCTTCCTGCACCAAAGTTTTGTACCTGCTTACCGCTGCCGTAGCTCACCTTGAGATCAAATGCCGGGCGGCTGCCAATGGCTTTTTTCGCGTCACCGGCCAGTTTGCCGCTATCCATGCTGGTGGCGGTGATATTGACATCCGATTTAGCCTGCTTATTGATTTCCTGAACTGTTGCTAAGTCCATGCTGATTCTTATGTCGGGATTATCCACCACCAGAATGGTACTGACAATTTTCCTTCTGATAATGGTATCTTGCACTGTTTTCGGCAAATTTACTGTGACATGATGAACTGTTTTCCCGCCTGCGCTCACATTCAGCACAAGGGTAACACCATTTGCCTCATTGCCGTTTTTCTTTGCTTCTGTCATAGCCTTGTTGATGGCATCGGTGATGTTCTTATCGGTAATAGCTAAAGTTAAGTTTCCGCTTGTATCCACCTTGCCGTCAAGATTGATTATAGCCTGTGTCGGGGCGCTGGGATTATCTTGTGCCGGTGGGATTATGATGATGTTAGGGCTATCATCGGAAGACGAGATGATAGCGCCGCCAGTTCCACCGCCACCTCCGCCGTTATAGCTCCATGTAGCTGTGACAGTCAGGTTCTGAGTGATATTGGTAAAGGATTTGTCCCAACCCTTAAAGGTATATCCGCTGCGGGTAACGGTGGGTGCGATTGCAGAGCCACCATTAGCTACGCTTTGGGTCAGGTCACCACCGCCTGTGCGAGCACCGCCATTCAGGTCAAAGGTGACGGTATAGGTAGGTTCAGGAATGTTCAAACTTCCGATTTGGACAGTGTTTGCGCCATCGCTGTAGAGGAGAAAACCTTCGGGTGTTCTGATTCCTTCGTTAGCAGTCATCTCAGCGGTTCCAACAGTGATGAATGGAGTTCCTGCCGTGAGGCTGCCGGTAATTTCTACCTTGCCCTTCGCATCACTCTGGGCACCCATGCCTGATGACAACACGTTGCCGCCTACCTTGATTGTGCTGCCGGACGCATGAACGCCAACACAGTTGGCTCCAGGGTTGGTTCCACGAACGGTTACATTGCCGTTAACATCAACGGTTGTATCTCCATATGCCCTAATTCCGGCAATGGCGCTGTCGCCGTCGATAGTGATATCACCGCTTACGGTAACCTTGGTACCGGAGTTTGACCAAAGGTACACACCGATTCTGCCCGCCGCTATATTACCGCCTACAATGACCTTACCATTCTTTGCGTTAACTTCAACGCCATTGTCATTGCCCACTTTGATGTTGCCAAGTACGGTGACAGTGCTGTTGCTTTCCAAATAATCGCCGCTGCCGACCATATACACACCGTTACTGTCACCCGCTTCCACATTGTGGACTGTTGCTTCGGTGTTTATGCCAACTGCGGATATAGCAGTCATATAACTCTTTATGTTAAATTCGCCCGTTCCAGAGCCGATTAGATTTACTTGACCACCATCAGTCACCATGAGTGCAGGAGTGTACGAGCCATCGGCACTTGTGTCAAGCAGAAGGTCATAGTCCATCAGATCTAGATTGATTGTCTTATTTTCCACCTTGATGTGCTTGGTATGGGTGATGCTTTGTAGCATTGTGATTGTGGCACGACCTCCAGCAGGTACAAAGGCAATCGCAGCATCCAAAGAGGTAAACCTCTGAGCACCAATCGTGCAGATATCGGGTGCTTCTTTAACCCAAACAACATTATCGCCGTTTCTGTATTCCTTGTATTCAGGCTTGATGCTGGTGGGTTCAAAGTCATCTGCGGTTTTGAGAACAACAGGATATCCAACCTTTATATACGCTTGTTCACCAGAGCCTATTGGATTGTAGTGCAACGCTCCCCCGATGGTGACATTGCCGCCGTTTTGTGCATTAACACCGCTGCCTTGGGTGGTCACATTCTTGCCTATAGTAATAGTGCTTGCATTGCTATAAACGGCTGTAAGCAATTGAATTTCATCTGTCCGATTTGCCGTCACATTGCCGCCGATTGTGACGGTGGCATAGCCGCCTACGCTGACTGCCTCCACTTCACTCGAAGTGCTCACGTCTTGACCCGTTACGGTGACATCACCGTCTACTGTTATCTTGGGTGTGCCGATACCTGAGGCGCTACCAGCCATTACAGCATATTGCCTTGCAATAACATTGCCGCTGATATAAAGCTCGCTGCCCCCCGATGCCCATATTCCCTTGTCGAAACCCACTACATGGAGCTTGCCGCTGCCGGTGCAGTTCACCTTTCCGTCGCCAAGCACCCTCAGTGCGGTAGAATTGGATATTGCACTGGTGTCTATGGTCAAATCAAAGTCGCCCATCGCAAAGGTGATATTCTTGCCGTTAATCTCCACCGGTTCATTATGAATGATGCTTTGCAGCAAAGTGATGGTGGTGGTTTCGCCCTCTGGTGCCGCAGTGATAGCCTCAGATAGCGAGGTGAACTCCTGGGAACCAATCGTGTAGACAGCAGGCACTTTCTTAACTCGTATGATGCCAGCTTTCTCACCATCAATGCTATCCATGTATTTTAGGTAAGCTCCATCAGGAACGCCATCGCTTTTTGCCTGAGTCCCATTAACAAAGAGCACATAGGAGGAATCCGAAGCATCAACTATTCCGTTAATGGTCACTGTGCCATGGTGGGTACTATTGCCATAGATTTCTACTGCGATTCCATAACCTCTATTTGCAGAGACATTACCAGCTATGGTGATATTTCCTGCCTCATACAGATAGATCGGTTTTTCGTGACCTGTAACATTACCACCGATCATTGCGCTACCATTGACGCAATACACACCATGCCCGTTCGGAGCCTCAACATCTTCCGAAATTTCCACTGTACCGCCCACCTCTGCATAGACAGCTTTGCCGTTTGTGGCTGTCGCTTTTGCGGAGCCGGCGGTAATTTTACAATTGTCATTAATGGCGTAAACACCGGCAGTGGTGCCTTGGGCGTGGGACGTTATCGTGACCTCGCAAGGTGCCCCGCCCGCATACGAGCTGCAGGAAGCCTCTACGCCCGCTCCTGCGGTACCGGTCGCCGAATATACGGAAATTTTGCTATTATGTGCCTGAACACCTTTTGTTCCTGTGGCATTCAGCTTACCATTACCTGAAACCGTAAGGATGGAATTTTTTATATCAATACCAATACCTGTGCTATTCACGACATTCAGCGTATAGTTTCCTAAATTTAAATAAAAGTTCTTTGCATCGATTACGATACCCTTATCGTAACTAATGTTATTGCTCAGGGTAATTGTGCCTCCATCTGATACACTGCCAAGGGCAGCCTCCAGTTCTTCGGGAGTTGTGATATTTAAAACCGTGGAGGCGGCAGAAACCTCTGCTGTAGTATTACTTGTTCGTGTTAATATTTCTATGTCAGAGGTGCTGGGTTCGCCTACGCCTGCGACAGGGGTTTTCACATCCAGGTGTTTGATTTCACTAAATTTGTTGCCTTGCCAGCAAACGACATGGAAATCATAATCAGTATCATCCTGTGCGCCGGTTAATATAATAGTCGTTTCAGTATCACCAAGGCTTTGGTGAGACCAGGTGATGATTGTTATATCTGGTATCGTGCCACCGGCAGATTTAATCTGTTCAGCGGTAGGCGCTGAATCACCGTCCGCCAAAAGAACATACCCAAGACCCATCGATGTTTCGCCTTCCGGCAAGATACCCTTGACCAATATCTCAATTTTTTTGCTGCCGCCTGCTTGCACCGTGCCAAGCTTCGGATAGCCCTCTGCAAATGCAGGTGCAGACGATGCCTCTGATAGCACTCCGCTATCTAATATTTCGTTTGGTTTTGCTTCCTCACTCGTGTCAAGTGGGAACTCACTCTGAATGTCTTTCACCACAGATGGTTCATCTTCTAACGCATAAGCCGGTGTCATACCGATTGGTGAAGCTATAAGCATGGCTACTGCCAAAATGATGGAAAGAGCTTTGTAAAGCCCATTTCCCCGATATTTCAACATGATAATCCCTCCTATATTCGATTTTACTATTCTTCCGACTCCGCTTTTGAGAGTGTGATGCTGAAGCCTGCGTCCTTCTCGTAGGTGAGCATCACGCTGATATCACTGTCATTTACCGCCGTATAAATCATGCCGGTGTCGGTGTTCATCTCATAATTTTCTCCGGTAAAGGCTGACTTGATTTCTTCTAAATAGGTCGTAAAATCTTCGTCTGAGACATCCTCTATCATAATAAACAGTGAATCATTGGCTTCCATCACCGAGACAATCTTGCCGTCTTTGAATTCGGGAATGCTTTTTGCCAGATCTGATGAAGGCCATTTGTCCTTCCCAATGGTTAACTCTTGACCATCTTCCCCTTTGACGACCACCTTGTCACCATCAATGTCTGCATCCACACCGGCGTTCTCAAGAATCTTTTCGGCAAGTGCTTCTCCTGCCTTTTCCTCTGCTTTTTCCTTTGCTCCACATCCGACAAGCGATAGGGCCAGCAAAAGAACTAACAGCCCGATTAAAAGTTTTTTCATTTTTTTCTCTCCTCCTAATTATTTCAAGATATCAAATTTTCCGATCAAGGGCAGTCTTTTTGCTTTTCCACCAAAGCCGTTTACCATTCCCATGATGAACAGTGCTAGCACACCGAGGCCGAACAACGGAAGTAGCATCCAGCCAATGATGGGGATGATACCCAATATCACGTTGCCTGCTATTCCTAAAATCAAGAGCAGTAGAGCTTGATTGGCATGGAATTTGGCATATTTAGATTCGGGGCAGACAATGAGTGGTAGGAAGAAAAGTAGGTAAGAAAGACCGGCCATGGTTTTTCCCTTTTCAATGTCTTCAGGCGTATAGATATTGTCTTTTTCTTGAGGCATTTCCTTGACTGCCTCCTTATTTTCATGTTCTAATTTGTCGTTTTGCTCTGTCATTTTGTTACCTCCCTATTTAAATTGTAAAAACTGCAACGCAGTGCATTACCAAGCCGTCCTCGGCTGGAATTGGAAAAATAATGGCTTTACAATAGTCCTTCGTTGTTAAATTCTTTTTTCTCTTTCCTTCAGAAAAGCTGATTAGCGGATTCTTCAGATCATCCAGAAAACAAGTTTCTCCGGCGAAGGCTTGCCGGATGGCAATTGTCAGTTCGATATTATCGGAGATGTAATTATAAATATTGAGTTTGCCAGCCTTAAGGTTATCCGGGTTTGCCCCGGTTTCTGCGACAAAGGAATTGTTGACCGTCTCCAAAATCCCTTGTAGGGTAAATACCGCAATAGGGTATGGACAGAAATCAATGATTTGGGAAAACAGACCTTCGTTTGCAGTAAGCATCTGGAACCGTCGGATCATCCGATCGTGATATTGTACCTTCTCCTCCAACTCCTTTTGAAGTTCCAGCAGTTCAATCAGCAGTTGTTCTTTCATTTTTTCACCCATGGAGCATATCCTCCTTTTTACATATGTCTTTTTATTTTAATTAAAAATATCTTAATAAGATAGACTTTATCCGACCCAAATTAGTAAGAAAAAGACCTTTTGGCGCAAAATTAAAACAGGTCTTCAGAATTTCTGAAAACCTGTTTTCTATAATTGTCAGAGCATTTAGCCCTGTTGTATGTTTTTTCAATATTGAGATGGAGAAAATCCTGTTTTTTCCTTAAAAACCTTTGCGAAATAACCATTGTAATCCAAGCCACAGGCGGAAAACACCTGAGAGATGGATAGGTTTGAATCTAATAGTTTCTCTTTGATTCGGCTGATCTTAATATTGACGTAGTAATCGTGAGGTGTCATTCCCGTATGCTTTTTAAATAGTCTAGAAAAATGGGTCCGACTCAGACAGACTGCTTTCGCCATCTTGTTTATATCGAAAACTTCCGGCCAATTGGTTTCTATATACTCCTTAGCTCTTTCGATTTCCTCCTTGCCGCGGTATACTCTTTTGACGGTCTGTATGCCGACAACATAGGCCACATGTCCTGCATCATTAAAGATTGGGAAATTGGTGATGTCCTGATACATTGCCTCCATATCGTAGTCCTGCACACCAAAACGCTCCGATAGAACACTCAGAGGAATCTTAATGTCCGGACAATAAATGGTCTCCCCCTGAAATGCGCGCTGCAGTACACTTAGCGGAATATTGGAGGTAACGGCAGGATCTTTTAAGACATTATACTTTCCAATGATGGTTTCTTCAAGCAGCTCCTGCGTGATTCCGTATTGCTTGCGCACGGCCTCATTGACAAACACAGTTGTTCCGTCAGGGGCAAAAACGTGAATCATATAGGGAAATAACTCAATTGCCTTTGCAAGCAATGCTTCCTTATCAGAATTGAAAAAGGATTGGAACGAGTCTGCTAAGCTGTTTTGACTCTCTTTATGGTTCGTCATCATATGCTATGAACTCCTTTTTACGAATTTATCGTAGGTCGGTGGTTTTTTTGCATCGCTTGAAATCATCCACGATTTCAAGCGATACATGCCTTGAATACGGCTTTCTTCACAAAGTTTTTGTACTCAATTTTGAGATATATCCAACTTAACCGTCATTTCCCGCAAAGTAATAAAATCCATTGGAACGCTCCTCGTGGCATAAATTGTATTTTAATTATATACGTTATTGCGAATAGATACAAGATACAATTTGTTCTTTTTCCCTGCCCCCGTCAGGGTCTTACTCCACAAGATACTCTTTTTGTCGAAAGCCTAATATCCGGGAAATCACAGAGATCGGAAACATTCGTATTTCACGGTTTAATTTGGCCACGCTGTCATTGTAGATCAAACGGCTGGTGCGCACCATGTTTTCAAAGGTTTGCACTGCGTCCATGGTTTTGATGTATGCTTGGTTTGATTTTAATTCTGGGTATTGCTCTGTCATCATGGCAATACTGGCTAAGGCTTCAGAAATAATCGCTTCTTGATGCAGCACATCATCTGGCGTGGATTTTGCCGTGATGATGCCTCGTCTTGATTTGACGGTTTCAATCAGAGTTTCGCTCTCGTGCTTTGCATAACCCTTTGTCAAATCCAACAGAGCCGTCAGAGCATCAAAGCGGCTGTAAAGCTGTACTCCAATCTGGCTCATGGCGTTGCTGATATTTTCATCCAGCACAACCAGCCTACGCTGGGTAGAGATGATCCATAGAACAATAACCGCAGTAATTACGGCAATTGCGATTAAAGTTGGCAGCATAGTAAAGGTTCCTCCTTTTTCGTCGAACAAAATAGTTTATATTTTTCCACGTTCAATTTATCAAAAATCTACCCTTTAAAACCGTTCGCTGCATGAAACATGTTTTTTTTGACATAAATCATAGTGTTGGAAATTCAATTTTAATGGTACAGTTTGTAAACTTCACCGCAGATGCGGATGTATTGTTTTCTCTCATAGAACGGCATCTCCCCTGTGGCGGTCGTGATAAGGAAACATGGCATTAATATCCGATTTAAAAAAACGGCGTTCATCTAATTCATGAACGTCGTTTTTTCGATGTATATATTTAATCACCCATTGCATCTGACTCTGCTTTTGTACGGTGAATGGTTCCATGCGGATGGTGCGGCGGTGCGTAGATGCTATAGAGCTTGAGCGGCATTGAGCCTGTGTTGATAATATTATGCCATGTGCCGGCCGGAACAAGGACTACATCATTTTGGCATACCGGCTTTTGAAAATTGAGACGTTCCTTGCTATTTCCCATCATTACAATTCCATGACCTTCTTCCAAACGAAGAAATTGATCGGTTTGCGGATGCATCTCTAAACCAATTTCCCCACAAGGTGGAATACACATCAACGTAAGCTGCAAATTATCGCCGGTCCACAATGCCCTGCGGTAATAGGGATTTTGAATTGTGGCATATTCAATGTTGGTGGTAAAAGGCGCCGGACCAAAATCGATCCTTGACGGGGTATAATAATTATTTGATTTCATTTCATAAAAATCTCCTCTCCGTTATTCTGTTTTATTATATGCCGGTATTTGTACAGGGTGATTGAAGCGTACTATGCACTCTTATGTCAAATATATTTTTTCAATTTTGATTTAAATCAAATTGTTTTATGGTAAAATGTGATACAATAAATTTACAAAAATAAATAAGAGAAAATAGGAGGAATAAAAATGATAAATAAGCAAGTTTTTAACGAGATAAAGGCAAAATATTTTCAGACACTTGGACAGTATGTACCGATAGTCGCAAAGGTTCATGGAAAGCACCATACAGAATTTTATGATGTGCAGAAGCTGTTTGATACAATCAGTCAAAAAATAAAAGCGGCAGAACCGGAAGTACCTGAGTTGCACGAAGAATTTGAAAAATTGCGGGAAATTACAAACAACTACAATGTTCCCGGTGATGTATGCGAAAGTTATGAGGCTGTTTACAATATGCTTGCAGAGCTTGATAAAGCATACCAAGTTTAATAAGAAATAAATTGTGAGAAAAGGAAGGTGAAGAGATGCAAAGGTTGATACTAAGTAAAAAAAACCATATAATGTTCGTGAGTGCCATTTTAATTTTTATCGGGTTTACAGGCGAACTGGTATTTGAAAATGAAGCTGTGGCTATGTGGTCCTTGATGATTGCTTCGGTTTTGGGTGTGATGCCCATTGTGATCCAGGCGTATCAGGCATTAAGGGTCAAGGTCGTCAGCATTGATGTCTTGGTTACCATTGCGGTAACCGGGGCATTCTTTATCAGAAACTTCGAAGAATCTGCCATTGTTACCTTCCTGTTCTTATTTGGAGCATTTTTAGAGCAGCGTACATTAAATAAAACTCGCTCGGCCATTAAAGAGCTGACAGAAATGGCTCCGGAAAGTGCTTTGAAGCAAATTGAAAACGGAGAATTTGTAGAAGTTGAAGTTGATGAAGTTGATGTAGGGGACATCTTGCTTGTTAAAACAGGCGCCAAGATACCGGTTGATGGCACTGTTTTATCCGGTGAAGGTAACATCAATGAAGCAAGCATTACAGGAGAATCTCTTCCTGTTTCAAAGGAAAAAGGATCGACAGTGTTTGCAGGTACCATCTTGGACAACGGAACTCTTCAAATTACCGCTGATCGTGTCGGGGAAGATACAACCTTCGGTAAGATAATTGAACTTATTGAGGAAGCACAGGACTCGAAATCAGAGGCTGAGCGTTTTATAGATCGATTCTCGAAATACTACACACCGGCGGTTCTGCTGTTGGGTATGATTGTTTGGGTATTTTCACGCAACCTTGAACTGGCCATCACTATTCTCGTCTTGGGGTGTCCAGGTGCGTTGGTCATTGGTGTTCCCGTATCCAATGTTGCCGGTATTGGCAATGGTGCACGCCACGGCGTTTTGCTCAAGGGCAGCGAAGTGATAGGTGACTTTAGTAGAGTGGATGTCATTGTGTTCGATAAAACAGGTACATTGACTGCGGGCAATCCATCTGTTGCTGAAAAGGAGTTCTATGGTGATAAGATTGATGAAGCGCTAAGTTATCTTGCAAGTATAGAACGGGAATCCGATCATCCGTTGGCCAAAGCAGTGTTGGAGGAAATCGGTGAAGCTATATTTTTACCTGTTGAAAATACAGAGGTAGTAAAAGGTGGTGGTATTATTGCCACTGTCAATAGATGCAGAGTTGCCGTAGGCAATGTGACCTTGATGGAACGGGAAGGCGTAATGTTGAGTGAACAAGCGAGATCCGACATCAAGCGGTTTGAAAAAGGCGGTAATTCACTTGTGTTGACTTCGGTGGACGGAGAACTGAAGCTACTGATGGGCGTGCGTGATCAGATACGCCACGGCGTGAAAGAGGATCTGAGAAAGCTGAAAAAATTAGGTGTTAAGAAACTGATTATGTTGTCCGGAGACAATCAGGGCACCGTTGATGCGGTCAGTAGGGAGCTGGGTTTAACAGAGGCTCACGGGAATATGTTGCCTGAGGATAAATCGGCTTATATAAAGAAGCTCATAGAAGAAGAAAAGCAAATTGTTGCCTTCGTGGGTGATGGAGTAAATGATAGCCCTTCTTTGGCTTTGGCACATATCGGCATAGCCATGGGAAGCGGTACAGATGTAGCCATTGAGACCTCTGATGTTGTTTTAATGAACTCAGACTTCAGTCGTTTGCCACATGCCCTTGGGCTGACAAAAGCCACAGCTAAAAACATGAAGCAAAATATTTTGATTGCCATAGGAGTTGTTCTGTTTCTGCTTGCCAGTGTATTCTTCAGCGAGTGGATGAATATGTCCATTGGCATGTTAGTACACGAAGCCAGTATTCTGATCGTTATCCTAAATGGTATGAGATTGCTACGATACAAGCTAAGATAAAATGAAGACATACAAATAAAAAAATAGAAAGGGAGAGTTAAAAATGAAAACAGCCACCATTCAATTAGAGACATTAACTTGTCCATCCTGCGTACTGAAGGTAGAAAACGCAGTAAAATCTTTAGACGGTGTGGAAAAAGAAAGCGTACAGGTACTGTTTAATTCGAGTAAAGCTAAGTTTGAATTTGACGATGAAAAGCTATCTGTAGAGGACGTGGAGAAGGCTATCACCGCACTTGGATATGAGGTTAAAAAATCTAAAGTAAAAGAGAAATAAAAAGAAAAAACAATCCCCGACATAGGCCTATGTTTGGGGATTGTTTTTTTATAGGAATGATATTCTACCTTCTTTGGAATTTCTTTATTTCATGAATTGCGGTTATTCATCAAGAATGATTTCCTCTAACTCTGATCTGTCTTTTATGATGATTTTACGGTATCCCTTTAATGTAATTATCCCTTCTTCCTGCAACGCTGCCAACTTACGGCTTAATGTTTCTTGTGTCATTCCGAGCTGTGAGGCCAAATCCCCCTTTGTCATGGGGAGAAGAAATTCATGTTTGTCCTCGGACAGCTCTATCAAAGCCCTTGCAACTCGTTTGGTCACTGAGCTTAAACTGATGTCCTCGATTCGATATTCCGCTTTTTCCAGTCTACGGGATAGTTCGTCCATAACCTTAAAAGCAATGGAAGGGTATTTTGCCATGAGCCTCTTAAGACGCTCGCCTTGCAGAACACACATTGTGGTCGTCTCTAAAGCCTGAACGTTGTCGGTAAGGGGCAGGGAAGAAAATAGTGAAAGCTCTCCAAAAAATTCCCCGGGCCCGATCAAACGGAGAACTTGTTCTTTTCCGCTTGCATTTAAGCGAAAAAGCTTAGCTCGACCGGTATGAAGTACGAAGAGGGTTCCGCCGACATCACCTGCTCCGTATACCATTTCGCCTTTCTCAAAGCTTCTTGAGGATGCAATCTCAACAATTTCCATTTTTTCTTCGCGGCTGAGATTGGCGAAGATGGGTACATTCTCTATACAGCTTGCTTGACTTTCACAGTGATGGCATTTATGCAATTGTGTTTCCTCCTCTCAGAGAACATTTATTTGATTTTTGTGTATCAAATCGTATAGCTTATATTTATTATACAGTACTTTGACCGGCTTAGCAAAATAAAAATGACTTATCCAATTAAGAACCCATGAAATGATAGTACTACAGCAAGGTGGCTAAAAATCCTTGATATACGTTTTTTTCTGTGATAAAATACTTCTTATGAAAAGAGTTTTTCTAAGATTTTTATACACGTTTTTGGGACATAAAACATAGACTGATGGGGCAGTTTTTTGCGGTAATTGTGCCTTTATATGCTAAGAGGCTTATCGTATTATTAAAACGAAAGTCCGATTTATAAGAAAGAAGTAGATACATGAATGAATTAATTTATAATTATATAGCTGTAAATATAATATGCATTTTTTCGCTTGTGATTTTAATACATGCATCATGGCACAATGTTTTTTATATTTATGAGAAGAAGAAGCAGTTTATTATTGCTTCTTGTATAACGATCATAGTAATTGTAGCGGAAATTGGGAGCGTTATTTTTGAAAACAGTATAGATGAAAGCAGCATTCCCGTTTTTATTACGAATATAATTGGTTTTTCTTTATCTCCTTTTATTGCGGCTATTTTATCTAAAGCCTTTTCTGCGGAAAAAGGAAAGGTCAGAGCATTTCTGACAATTCCTGTATGGATTAATGTTGCCTTTGTCATAAGCTCTCCGTGGACAGGCTTGATTTTTAATGTTGTAGATAATCATTATTTGCGTGGTCCATTGTTTGGTATATATATCATTGCATACCTTTGTTCCTATGCAATATTAATTGTAGAATCCTTTAATGCCATGAGGTTTTATCAGTGTAACACAAAAAGCACGTTCGTCATGTTGCTTGTTTTCACTTTTACAGGAACCTTCGTGCAAATTATACTTCCATATGTACATATATCCTGGTTGTGCATAACCTTGAGTGTGATTTTGTATTATGCTTATCTTTGTGAACTTTTGGAAACACAGGATACCTTGACCGGATTGTTAAATCGCAGTGCGTATGAGCATTATACCAAAAAGATGAATCAAAATGACAACGGTAGTGTTATAGTTTTTGATATAGATAATTTTAAGCAGATAAATGATATATATGGGCATCAATGTGGTGATTCTTGCCTTAAAATTATAGGGGAGATCATTAAGGAATGTTTTTTTCAAATAGGCTTTTGCTATCGCATCGGCGGAGACGAATTTTGCGTTATATGCCACAACATGAATGAGCAGTATTTGAAAGACACACTTAGCTTGTTTCACAAAAGGATTGATGATATCCGAAAAAGATACATTGATCAAAATGAATTTCCAATGGTTTCTACGGGATATTCCGTTTTCCTCGGTTTAGAAAAAGATTATAATACGGCTATGAAAGAGGCAGATGTACAAATGTACATTTTTAAAAATAAAAGAAAACAAAATTTGTAATTTAGATTTTTTGAGAAATAAAATTTTGAAAATAATGTTGAGACATAGTATATTCATCCCTGATTTCTGAAATTGAAATGCTTCAGTTTACATATAAAACTATAGCCTATACCATTTCTGTAGGGTTAAATGTGTCTTATTGTGATATATAAATACTTCATATTCTTAGAGCGGAGGGCGAAATTGGAAGCTATATACAGGAAAAAACATATGATCCAGGTCAGTGATGTGGACTTTAGCAAGAAACTTAAGCTAAGCACTTTATTTATTTATTTTCAGGATTTAGCAACGGAGCATTCGGAAATTTTAGGTAAGGGCAGAAATGTACTGCAAAAGGATAATCTGATATGGGTGCTTGCAAGCGCGCGAGCAGATGTTAAAAGATATCCGGTATGGGGTGAAAGCATATTTGTGGAAACATGGCCTTTACAGCCGGATAAGATAAATTTTGAAAGAGATTTTCTTGTGTATGACGAAAATGATAATATAATCATCAAAGCTGTAACCAATTGGGTGATAATTGATATTAACAGCAGAAGACTTAAGAGAGCTAAAGCGCTTAATTCGGAGTTTCCGGAAGTTGACAGGGAAAGAGCTATTGATTGTAAACTGGATAGGATAAATACAAGAAGCGACACTGAAGAGTCTTACAGAAAGACCGTCGGATATAGTGATATAGATATGAATGAGCATCTTAACAACTCTAAATATCTTGATTACATTATGGACTGCTTCAGCATTGAGGAGCATAAGAATTATTTCAGTAAATCCATAGAAATCCATTATATCCATGAAGCTTTGCCGGGAGATACTTTAATACTCAGAAAAGGTATTGACGAATCGGATAAAGGCATAGTATATGTGGAAGGAACAAGCGAAAACAGTGACTTGGTTGTTTTTAAATCTAAGTTAAAAATTCAGTCAAGATGAAATCAAATTACAGGCTATATTTTTGCCGGTAATATAACACTGCTGTATTCGGGTGCAATGGCGGTGGATGCCATAGCTGTATTACTTTATTTTAAAATGATATATACGGTAAAGCTTAGCAGATAATTGAACTGCAATAAAATATGCTCCTCCATACAGTGATTAGTTTTATTATTTCAACTGTCTACCATGGGGGGAGCATATTATTTTACTTTTATATAACAAGTTTATATATATTGATTTGGCTGTCTATTCTTGATTTTGATACAACGGGTATTATTCTTGTGAAATGCTCTGTATTCATGTGAGCATCAAGTGATTCCTGGTTTTCCCATTCTTCAATTACCGTTAATATTGACTTGTCCTTTATGTCTATAAATAATTGGTATGAAATACACCCGTCTTCCTTTCTTGTCTCTGCAACGAGCTCTCTGTATAGCTCAATAACCTCATCAACCTTATCATCTAAATATGTACCCTTCGCAACTACCTTAATCATACATACCTCCTGTTTTGGTGTGCCCCTTTTCTTCATACTGAAGCTTATATAGCTTATAATAAATTCCCCGTTCTGTCAACAACTCCTGATGTGTGCCCTCCTCGCGGATTTCACCCTTGTGCATTACTATTATTTTATCAGAATTTTGAATTGTAGACAATCTGTGTGCAACAATCAATGTTGTTCTGTCCTTCATTATTTTTCTTAAGGCATCCTGTATCAGCACCTCGGTTTCTGTGTCTATGTTTGCAGTGGCCTCATCAAGTATGAGTATATCAGGCTTGAACGCCAATGTTCTTGCAAAGGAAATCAACTGTCTCTGACCTGCCGAAAATGCCGCACCGTTTTCTATTACGTGTTCGTCATACTTGTTTTCCAATTTTGAAATAAATTTGTCTGCATTTACATATTTAGATGCTTCAATTATTTCCTCATCGGTGATATTTACGTTTTTCAACCTTATGTTGCTTTTTATATTTCCAGAAAATAAGAATACATCCTGCAGCATTTGACCGATGTTTTTTCTTAAATCTGAAATACGTATATCCTTTATGTTAACTCCGTCAATTAATATTTCACCCTTTTGTATGTCATAATATCTGCATATAAGGCTCTGAATGGTTGTTTTTCCGGCTCCTGTAGCTCCCACAAAGGCGATGCTTTCTCCGGGATTTACTTTAAATGAAACGTCTTTCAATATCCACTCGTCCTCTTTATATGCAAACCATACGTTTTTAAATTCTATGCTGCCTCTGAAGGTGTCCATTTTAACCGGATTTTCACTTTCCTTTATTTCCTGCTCCTCATCCAGAAGGTCAAATATTCTTTCAGAGGCTGCGGCAGCGGATTGTATAATGTTGAGCTGCTCTGCTAACTCCTGTATAGGTTCAAAAAATTTACTTATGTATCTTTGGAAAACAACTATTGTTCCTATTGAAATTATTCCGTCAAGAACCATTTTTCCGCCAAACCAAAGCAGTATTGAAGTTGCTACTATATTCATGAGGAAGTTTGTGGGATTGTATATGCTGAATGTGAAAAGCTGCTTCATGTGGTCGACTCTGAGCTTTTCATTTTCGTTTTTAAATTTATCAAACACCTCATTTTCAACGGCAAATATCTGTACTATTTTCATTCCGGAAATGTGCTCGGAAATGAAAGCATTTAAACCGGAAATTTTACTTCGTATATCCCTGTGGATTTTCATGGATACATGTTGAAAGACAAATGTAAAAACCATGATGAAGGGAATAACCGTAAATGTGTAAAGCGACAACCTGAGATTGTATGAAATCATGGTAATTATTATACCTATCAGTACGAAGCAGCTTTTCAGAACGTTTACTATGACACTGGTGTACATTTCGTTCAGTGCTTCGGTGTCGCTTGTAACCCGCGTTACAAGCTTGCCTATGGGACTTCTGGTAAAGAAGCTTAATGACAGCCTGCTCAGATGAGAGAAAATTTCCATCCTTATGTTGTAAATTATTTTCTGTCCCACATAGCTGAGTATCAATGCCTGTGCGTAGTTCAGGAAAAATATAATTACAACCGTCAGCAGATATATGCCGCCTAATTTAACAACACCCTCTATATCGTGACTCCTGTCCATAAGTGTGGCATTTCCGTTAGTCCCGTATCGGGATAAAAATGTATCCACGGCATCACCGAGCAATATAGGCTGATAAAGCTCTATTGCAACTATTATTAAAATAAGGACTATGGCTGATACAAAATACCACAGATATGGCTTGGCATATTTTAATAATCTTTTATATAAATTTTTGTCATATTTTTTTATATTATTTTCCATTATCCTAGTCCTGTTCATTCAGCATTTTTTCCAGCAATTGTTTTTCATAAATCGAATGATAAAGCCCCTGGTTTTTCAAAAGCTCCTCATGTGTACCCGCTTCAGTTATTTTACCTTCATCCAGAACAATAATCAGGTCGGAATCCTGAATCGTTGAAATTCTGTGAGCTATTATGATGTTTGTTTTATTGCTTCTTAATTCCTTCAAATAATGAAGTATTTTTTCTTCCGTATCGGTATCCACGGCAGAAACAGAATCATCAAGTATGAGTATTTCAGGCTCCTTAATCAATGCACGCGCAATTGATATGCGCTGCTTCTGACCGCCTGACAATGAAACGCCTCTTTCGCCTATAACAGTGTCATAACCGTCCTTGAACTCGGCTATGTTGTCGTGAACCACTGCCTGCTGAGCTGCAGCGTGTATTTTGTCCATATCCGAATTTCTTACGCCAAAGTCGATGTTGCTTGCGATGGTATCCGAAAACAGAAAGTTGTCCTGCGGAACGTAGCCTATACTTTTTCTGAGCAATTTCAGAGGGATGTTTAAAATATCGGTGTCGTCTATGTATATGGAGCCTTCCTCCGGGTCAAATATCCTCAACAGCAGATTGACCAGAGTTGTTTTTCCGCTGCCTGTCCTGCCTATGATGCCCAGGGTCTGTCCCCTTTTTATTTCAAAGCTTATATTTTGCAGGATGTAATTATCCGTGTCCGGATATTTATAATTGAGATTGTCAAATTTTATGTTTCCTTCTATATTATCAATATTGACCGTGTTTTCGCCGTCCTTTATTTCAACAGATTCATCCAATATATCCTCAACCCTTGAAAGTGAAGCGGCACCGCGTGAAAAAATATTGATCATAATTCCTATGGCTATCATGGGCCATACAAGCATGCCCAGATATGCAATAAATGCTGTGAAATCACCCAGACTTATGCTGGATATAATGGTCAGGTAGCCGCCGTAGCAAATGGTAACTGCCAGAGCAAGTCCTGAAATCAACTGCATGAAGGGGTGCATAAGAGACTGCAGTCTCATCAATTTTATATTTTTTTCGTAATTGTTTTTATTTTCCTTTTCAAATGCACTGATGAAATTATCCTCCTGTACAAAGGATTTAATTACCTTTATGCCCGAAAGATCCTCCTGCACGAAATCCGATAAGGTTGTAAATGCTTCCTGCTTTTCCGTAAACCGGTTAAACATTTCCTTACCCGAAAATCTCACCGTAACGGCGATCAGCATAAGCGGTATGACGGCAGCCAATGTAAGAAGTGGGTCGATCCTTGTCACCATATTATACAATGTTATGGTTCCCAGGGCTATTACATCAAACAAGGTCAGAATACCCTGTGCCAAAGCCTGACGTATTGCCTCCAGATCATTTGTCATATATGCCATTACCTCGCCGGGACCGTGCTTCTGATAATATTTTGCAGACATTTTTTCAAGATGTGAAAACATCTCATCTCGTATATCTCTTTCGATGCTTCTGCTTGTGCCGAAAATGAAATATCTCCATATCAGTCTGCCCGCATACATAATGCCTGCAATAACGAAAAGCCATACAATTGCCGTCTTGATTGACGGCAATTCAATATTTTGCTGCTCAATTCCGTCTATTACTCCGCCCACTATGATAGGAACTCTAGTTTGAGCAATATCAACGATTAAAAGTGCTATAATGCCTAATATATAATTAAGAGAATATTTCCTGAAAAACCTTCGTATGTACTTACTTTTTGTGAATCCTTTTGTTTTGTTATGCTTTTGCTCAAAATCCATTGTAGTCTCCTCATAATTTATCTATTTAATTATACTCCTTTGTGTGAAAAATAACAGCATTTTATTCACGATATTGTTGTTTTTTTCAATTAATTAAATATATGGCTTATTTAGGTTTTCCATCATGATGAATTGTAGTAAACATAACTTTTAGAGCTCTGAATATTTAATAAATATTTTTTATATTTTTTTAAAATAACTATTGACAAATTGAATCCCCAAACATATAATTGAATAAAAATTATGAATTATGAATAATTTAATGATTGGAAGAGTAAATTAAATCCTGACTTCAGCGAGTCGGAACAGAGTGTGAGTCCGGCAGTTACATTTGATTGAAAAGAGCCCATGAAAAGATTCTCAGAATTAACAGTATGAGAATACGGTTAAATACCGTTAAAATGCAGAGTAAGCAGTTGCTTAGAAAAAGAGTGGTACCGCGATGTGATCATCGGCTCTTTGCTAAGCATTTTTTTATGAATATATATACATTTAATAAGTGTATATTAATACTATAACTAATAATTAAATTTTGGAGGCAAATGAAATGGAAAAAGAAAAAGTAGTATTGGCATATTCGGGTGGATTGGATACATCGATTATTATTCCCTGGTTAAAAGAAAATTATAATGACTTGGATATCATTGCATGCTGTGTTAATGTTGGTCAGGAAGATGATATGGAATTTGTAAAGAAAAAAGCAATGTCATCGGGAGCAAGCAAGGTATATATAGAAAATGTAGTCAACGAATTCGTTGAGGAATATGTTTATAAGGGAATTAAAGCAAATGCGGTTTATGAAGGCAAGTATCTTCTTGGTACTGCATTTGCAAGACCTTTAATTGCTAAAAAGTTAGTTGAAACGGCACACAAGGAAGGTGCAAAATTCATCGCTCACGGTTGTACCGGAAAAGGAAACGACCAGGTTCGTCTTGAGACTGCCATAGCAGCCCTGGACCCTACTATCAAAATTATAGCTCCATGGCGTATATGGGACATCGGTTCAAGAGAAGAAGCCATAGATTATGCACAGTCAAGAAATATAGATTTAAACGGAATTACAAAAGAAAAAATATATTCAAGAGATCAGAATATCCTTCACATAAGCCATGAAGGCGGTATGCTTGAGAATCCAAGCCTTGAGCCTGACTATGATGAAATACTTATGATGACCAATACTATTGAAAAGACTCCGGACTTAGCCGAATACATTGAAATTGAATTTAAAGAGGGAATACCGGTTAAATTAAATTCTAAAAAGATGAACGGAGAAGAGATGCTGAGAAGCCTGAACAAAATAGGCGGAACTCACGGCATAGGTGTTATAGATTTGCTGGAAAACAGATTGGTTGGTATGAAATCAAGAGGTATTTACGAAACACCGGGAGGAACCTTGCTTATTGAAGCGCATAAATATCTGGAAAGCTTTGTGTTGGAAAAGGATACGGCACACTTCAAGGATATGATGTCTCAGAAATATGCTGAGCTTGTGTACAATGCTATGTGGTTTTCCGGATTAAAGGACGCATTTGACGCATTTGTGGATTCCACACAAAAGGCGGTTACAGGAAAGGTGAAGCTGAAGCTGTACAAAGGTACAATCAAGTTTGCGGGCATGGTATCGGAAAATGCATTGTACAACGAATCTATTTCATCCTTCAGCACGGGAGATTTGTACGACCAGAAGGATGCTACAGGATTTATTCATCTTTACAGCCTGCCTTATAAAATTCAGGCACTCAACAAATTGAACAATAACAAATCAGGAGCTGAAGTTAAATACAGCTTTAAAGAATAATAACAGTATCAATGAGGGAGAAATTCCATCCGGAAACTTTCTCTCTTTTTTTTATTGTTTTTTTATGCAGTTATGTTATACTAATCATTACCCTGATGGAGGAGGTGCTCATGGAAAATCGTGATGATAATAAAATTGACAGTATATCGATAAATACTATGACAGAGGGAAGTCCTCTTAAAATAATACTTACTTTTGCATTTCCGATGCTTGTAGGAAATGTTCTTCAGCAATTATATAATATGGTGGACAGTATTGTCGTAGGTAATTATGTAGGGAAGCTTGCATTGGCTGCCGTAGGAACCGGATTTCCAATCATTTTTATGATGGCAGCTATGTTTATAGGACTTGGTATAGGAGCTACTATTCTCATATCACAGTATATAGGTGCAGGAGATATGGAAAGCGTCCGCAAAACATCCCAGACAATATACTCTGCAATGATTATCGGCTCAATACCTATTTCAATAATAGGAATGTTCTTGTCAAAACCGATATTGCTGTTAATAAATACACCGGCAGATGCTCTGCCTATGGCAAATACATATATGATGATAATATTTGCAGGGATGATAGGCAGCGTTGGCTATAATGTCAATGCAGGTATATTACAGGGCTTTGGTGACAGTAAGTCATCCTTGCTGTTTCTTGCAATAGCAACTGTGATAAATATAGTTCTTGACCTGGTGTTCGTAATTGTTTTTCACTGGGGAGTTGCAGGTGTGGCAATAGCAACGATAATTGCTCAGACTGCATCGTGGATATTTGGTATCGTCTATATGAGAAATAAGTACGAGGTTCTGAGATTTTCAATACTTAAATTAAGCTTCGACAAAGAAATTTTCAAAAAAATCCTTAAACTGGGAGTGCCGACAGGTATACAACAGATGCTGTTCTCCATAGGTATAATGAGCTTGCAGTCTTTGGTTAACAGCTATGGCTCTGATTTTATAGCCGGATTTAATGCGGCGAATAAAATTGACACATTTGCATTTATGCCTATTCAAAGTTTCAGTAATGCGGTTACCACGTTTACGGGTCAGAATATTGGTGCCAGACGCATGGACAGAGTTCATCAGGGAACCGTTACGGCAGTCGGACTGTCGGTTGCGGTGTGTATTGTCTGTCTTATAATAATACCTCTTGGACCGTACCTGCTCAGGATGTTTAATTCCGATCCGGCAGTTATAGAATCGGGAATGATTTATCTGAATAGTGTAATGCCAACCATAGCCATACTGGCCGTTGTGTTTGTTATAAATGCAGTTAT
Source organism: Bacillota bacterium (assembly GCA_023425285.1). GTDB lineage: Bacteria > Bacillota > Clostridia > Tissierellales > Sedimentibacteraceae > Sedimentibacter. The sequence continues at coordinate 12,778 of JAFACY010000181.1, read as the reverse complement.
AAGAGGAGCGGGAGAATCTATCATCCCTATGATTGGAGCCATAGTATCCCTGTGGCTTGGAAGAATTCCGGCAGCTTATTTTATAGCCAGTAAATTCGGCAAGGAATATATATTCTTCAGCTATGCGGTGGGATGGCTGTTCTGGCTTTTGATTTCAGGTCCGTACTACGCATCAGGAAGATGGAAGAAAAAATCTGAAAGACTTCTTGACAATGTAATTATAGAATAAACAAAAACAACACCAAATTACGGTGTTGTTTTTTGTTTATCTTATTTATTCAAACTGTCCAATACTTTTTTAATTTTAGCAGGTGCGATTCTGCATTTATCCTCTGCAACAGCACATACGGCAAATCTTAAACCCTTTTGCAGTGCTACTACAAACAGATTTTCCTTAATCAATTCTGCGGATGCTTCCTTGGAATTATTGCATGGTATACTTACGAAGAATCCGTCTCTGTAAGGTAATATATCCAAACCGCATTCCTGAGCACCTTCAACAAAAGCATTGGCACGATTTCTCAGCATGGTCTTATATTTATTAACTTCTTCCTCATATGCTTTTTTCTTTGCCGGGTCCTTGGCAATGTTGGTCATAACTGACATTGCACCTCTTGTTCCGTTTGACCAGTTGGCTCTGTTGGCATGCATGCATGAATAATAAAATTCGTTTACTACCTCTTCTTTTGAAGAAATACCTATTGCTGCACCGGATCTCATTCCATACATTGTATATCCCTTTGACATGCTGTATGCAACAATTACAAATATATTTTCAGGTAAATCGGAGAACTTGGAGAAGAATTTTCTTCTTTCGGAGCCGACACCTGCATAATCGATGTATGCAACGTCAACAAGCAGAATTATCTTATTTTCCGGATCTTTTGCATTTTCCTTTGCAATGCTTAAAACCTCGTCCCACTCCTCATCTGACAGACTGTATCCTGTCGGGTTGTTAGCAGGGGTATTCAATACGGTTACTAATCTTTTCTGCTTTCTTAATAAGTCTTCAAATTTTTCTTTGAAGGAATTTATGTTAAATTCACCCTTCTCATTGAAAAATTCAAAGTTTGTAACCTTTCTGCCGAATTCTTCGGAAATTGTTACGTAAGGTGACCAGAACCAGTCACATACCAATACGGATTCTCCCTCGTTAGTGTAATTCCATATTGCATGTCTTACTGCTCCTGTTCCTCCGGGAGTTGCTACTGCTTTTATGTAAGCTTTGGGTCTGTATTCCTTAAAACATGCATCCTGTACAGCATCCAGGAAATCATCCTGACCTGCAACCTGTGCATATGCAGCTATCTGTGCATTTGGCAGGGATTTCAATTCGCTGAATACCGTATCAAGGCATATCAGATTGCCGTCATCATCAACCAGTGCTCCAAGTGTTGAGTCAATAACATTATCTTTTCCGTACTTGTCAATTGCCTGCTTTGCTTTAGCAGCCAAGCCGAATATTGCATCATTTTCCTCAGGCCATTTGGCATGAGCTGCAACCATATTTAAACCCATATCATCACCTCGTTTTTTCTTTAATTCTAACAAAATAAAAAATATAAGTCAACATATATAATGCCATCATAAGACTGCCTGTTAAGAGGGTTTTTACAGTTGCAAAAAATAGATTCATAAATATTTTATAAATTTATTTTTATAAATAGTTGACAAGAACAGACAAGTTGGTTATTATATAAAAGTTATTATTTATGATCCATTAGCTCAGCAGGCAGAGCACTTGACTTTTAATCAAGGTGTCCGGCGTTCGAATCGCCGATGGATCACCATTATAAACGACATTTGACGCTTCTTTTGACGTTGGATGTTGTTTTTTATTGTCCATAATTATGAAAAACACAGATGTCCTCCTCCATCATTCCGAATAAAAGTGGTGAATATCAGGCTTTGAAAAGCTGAAATCCTTTGATATTGCTCAGTATTACAGGATGAAAGATAACTCCTATATTAACTAAAAAACAATTAATTTTATTATATTACATTTTTCTACAAATTTTTCTCTTTTTACATTGTATATTAATTGGGACAGAATTAAGAAAATATTTACAAAGGGGATACGATGTTAAGCGAAGAAGTGCACGTTGTTGCAAGAGAAGAAGTTACAAAAATGGCATCTGATAGCGAAGAGATGTTGAAAATGCAGGAAATGCAAGAATTAGCGAAAAGGCAAAGTGAAAAAATGGCCGCCTTGGGCCAGCTGGCAGGTGGTATTGCACACGATTTTAACAATCAGTTAATGAGTATCATAGGCAATGCTACCATGATTCAAAAAACGGATGATATGGCAAAAATAAAAGAATATGCCGAACGAATCATCCACATATCACAAAACTCTGCTAACCTTACGAGAAAAATATTAATGTTTGCAAAAAAGGAAAGCAGCACTAACAAACCAATCAATTTAAAAAAGGTGATGGATGAAACCTACAGGATGGTGGAATCCATAATCAGCTCTGAGATTGAAGTACAATACACATATGGAGCTGAAAACAAAATTATACTTGGAGATGAAGCGCAGATTGAAAATTTATTGGTCAATTTGATACTAAATTCCAAGGATGCGGTGGAGAATCAGTTTGGCAGAATTCAGGTAGGTACTGTTGATACGGTTGTTTTTACTCCCATAGTCTTAAGCCATGGGGAAATATTAAAACCGGGTAAGTACATTACGATTTATGTTGAGGATAATGGCGTAGGCATTAGTGAAGATGTATTCATGAATATATTTGAGCCATATTTCACAACTAAGGACAAGTCAAACGGAACGGGATTAGGTCTTTCCGTTGTTTTCGGGACAGTAAAGTCTCATTCCGGCTTTTTAGACGTAAAAAGCAGTGTGAACAGCGGAACGCGGTTTGAAATTTATCTTCCGGTACATTCAAAGAAACAGATTATCAAAAAATCTAAAATTGAATTTAAGAGCAACCTGATAATACTGGTGGATGATGATGAACATGTGCTGAATGTGGAAGCAGAACTTTTGGAAGATTTAGGCTATGAAGTGGTTAAGTTTAATAAGCCACTGGATGCATTGGATTATTACACACAACATCATAGGTCAGTTGCATTTTCGGTAATAGACTTATGCATGCCCGTAATGACCGGAAAGCAGCTCTTTGAAGAGATGAAAAAGATTAGAAAATCAACAAGAGCATTTTTCATAACCGGTTATGCAAAACAGGCAGATTATGAGGAACTGACAAAAAGAGGATCCATAATAATTGAAAAACCGTTTACATATGAAGATTTATCCACTCAAATAGCGAAGATATATATGTAAAGGTCAAGTTTAAAACTATAACAGCGAAGAGAAGAGATGTTATAGTTTTTTTTATGCTTACGTTCAAACTTTATTAAGATAACTTAACAATATTTAATCCACTTTCTTTTGACAATTATTGATTTTTTGATAGAATGTAAAAGAAATTAACAGTCGTTAAACGGAATTGATTTTACAGGAGGAAGAAATGGATATTGATTATTTGTATAAGGAACCACAACCTTTCGGCGACATATCAATTATTGCTATGAAGGGCTGTGAGGAAATTGCATCAAAAATTGACTACTACTTAAAGGCTTGGAGACAAGATAATAACGGAGTTATATATTCAGATGATTTTCAACAGAAAAACACATTCCTGCTTGATGCTGCTTGTCCGAGATTCGGATCAGGTGAAGCTAAGGGTGTTATAAACGAAACTGTAAGAGGCAAGGACATATACATCATATCAGATGTTTTTAACTATGGAGTGACATTTAAGATGTATGGTATGGAAGTCCCCATGAGTCCCGATGACCACTATCAGGACCTGAAAAGAATAATTGCTGCAATGAATGGCAAGGCAAAGAGAATAACTGTTATAATGCCTATGCTTTATGAAGGCAGACAGCATAAGAGAGCTGCCAGAGAATCTCTTGACTGCGCATTGGCGCTGCAGGAGCTTACATCCATGGGAGTTGAAAATATATTATCATTTGATATTCACGATCCGAGAGTTCAGAATGCTATACCTCTCCACGGTTTTGAAGATTTTCATCCTCATTATCAGATGATAAAGGCATTTGTAAGAGAATTTCCGGATTCTCAGATAGACAGAAATCACATGATGATTATTTCTCCCGATGAGGGCGGAATGTCAAGATGTATTTATTACTCATCAGTTATGGAATTAGATTTGGGTATGTTCTATAAAAGAAGGGATTATTCGGTTATAATTAACGGTAAAAATCCCGTTATCAATCATGAGTTTTTAGGTGACAACGTGGAGGGCAAGGATGTTATAGTTGTTGATGACATGATTGCTTCAGGTGATTCGATGATTGACGTTGCACAAAAGCTTAAGGAAAGAAAAGCAAGAAATGTATATATTTTTTCTGCATTTGGTTTATTTACCGAAGGATTTGCTAAATTTGACAAGGCATATGAGGATGGAATTATTTCAAGGATATTTACAACAAATCTCATTTACAGAAAGCCTGAGCTGCTGACCAAGCCGTGGTATGCTGAGGTGGATATGTCCAAATTTATTGCAAATATAGTTGATACTCTTAATTACGACAGGTCATTGAGCGAATTGCTGGATCCTGTGCAAAAAATCAAAAAGCTGCTTAAGAAGTGTTGATATACGAATGTCTGTTAAAACAGACATTCGTTTTAACTTTATTTAAATAATATTGATTAAAAGAAACAAAAAAAATTGAAATAAATATGGTTGTATGTTATAATCTTTTATCATTAAATTGTTGAATGACAAGCATACCGTGTTAACTGAAATAAAACAATAATGCATTTATTAAACAGGAGGATAAGATGGGGTTCAGAATGGATATTGGAATCGACCTTGGTACTGCAAGCGTGTTGGTATACATCAAAGGCAAGGGTATAGTGATTAATGAACCTTCTGTTGTTGCAATTGATATCAATACCAATAAGATACTTGAGGTTGGCGAAGAAGCAAGAAAGATGCTGGGACGTACACCAGGAAATATTGTTGCCATCAGACCTCTTAGAGATGGTGTTATATCTGATTTTGACATAACAGAAAAAATGTTGAAATACTTTATCAAAAAAGCAGTAGGAAATTCAATTATAAAACCGAGAGTAATCATTTGTGTTCCGAGCGGTGTTACAGAGGTTGAAAAAAGGGCAGTATTAGAAGCAAGCATGAATGCCGGAGCTAAAAAGACGTACCTGATTGAGGAGCCGGTGGCTGCGGCAATAGGTGCCGGACTTGATATCACAAAGCCTTCGGGACATATGATTATAGACATGGGCGGCGGTACGACTGACATAGCCGTTATATCCCTGGGAGGAATCGTCGTAAGCAGATCCATAAAGGTTGCGGGAGACAAATGTGACGATGCCATAGTGAGATATGTAAGAAAGAAATACAATGTTATGATCGGACTCAGAAGTGCGGAGGAGCTTAAGATGAGCATAGGAGCCGCGTTCCCTGCCGAGGAAGAAATGTACATGGAGGTAAGGGGAAGAAATCTTGTGACCGGACTTCCGGTTAATCTGACGATTTCCACTTCAGATATGCTTGAAGCTTTGGAAGAAACCATAACATCCATAGCAGATGCCGTTCACTCCGTATTGGAAAAAACTCCTCCGGAGTTAGCTGCGGATATCAGCGAAAAAGGTATTATAATGACAGGCGGCGGCTGCCTGATACAGGGACTGGATAAGCTGCTCGAAAAAAGAACCGGATTGGTTGTACATATAGCTGAGGATGCCGTATCATGCGTAGCAAAGGGTACGGGACAGAGCCTGGAGCACATGGATGTACTGAAGGATTCTTTGATTACAGACAACATAAAAACAAATTACGGAACAATCTAACAAAAATATTGTAAGCATAATACGATAATCAATAGGTTATTTAATCTATTGATTATTGTTTCAATATCAATTAATATATTGACGGCTGTGACCGTGAAACAGAATAAATAGAGGTTAAAATGAAAATTAAAAAGGCGATTATACCTGCAGCAGGTCTGGGAACCAGATTTTTACCGGCGACCAAGTCAATTCCCAAGGAAATGCTGCCAATTGTAGATAAACCCACAATCCAATACATAGTTGAGGAAGTTATAGGCTCCGGCATAGAGGACGTCCTGATTATAACGGGCAGAAACAAGGGCTCCATAGAAGAACATTTCGACAGAGCCGTTGAGCTTGAGGATAATTTGCTTAAGACGAACAAAGAGGAGCTTTTAGAAGAAATCAGAAAAATTTCTCAGATGATTAACATCCACACGGTGAGACAGAAAAATCCGCTGGGGCTGGGTCATGCGGTATATTGTGCAAAATCATTCGTAGGCAATGAACCCTTTGCCGTATTATTGGGTGATGACATTGTTGATTCACAAAAGCCGTGCCTGAAGCAGATGATGGAAATGTATGAGGAATATAATTCAACAATATTAGGAGTTCAGCAGGTAGCACTTAAGGATGTCAGTAAGTATGGAATCGTATCGGGACAAAAAATCAGTGACAGGGTATATTCAGTCAGTGATTTGGTGGAAAAGCCGGATGCGGAAAATGCACCATCCGACATAGCCATACTGGGAAGATACATTATTACACCCCGAATTTTTGATATTCTCGAAAACACAGGCAGAGGAGTAGGGGGAGAAATACAGCTTACTGATGGATTGAAAAAATTGTGTGAAACAGAAAAGGTTTATGCATACATATTTGAAGGCAGAAGGTATGACGTGGGAAGTAAAATAGGATTTCTTGAAGCGACGGTTGATTTTGCACTCAAAAGAGATGATTTGAGAGACAGTTTCAGGAGCTATTTAAAGGGTATTAATTTAAGTTAGGGAGATTTTTATGAGCAGGGAAAAATATGAAATGTGGCTGGACAGCCCATATGTTGATGATACATTAAAAAAAGAATTAAAACTGATAGAAAATGACGACCATGAAATTGAAGACAGATTTTACAGGGAATTAGAGTTCGGAACAGGCGGCATGAGAGGAAAAATCGGTGCCGGTTCCAACAGAATTAATATAGTTACCGTTGCAAAGGCAACTCAGGGAATCAGTAACTTTTTGAAGGAGAAGTACAAGGACGAGGAAATAAGTGCTGCAATTGCTTATGACTCGAGATATATGTCAAAGGAATTTGCTGAAAAAACAGCATGTGTATTTGCCGCGAACAATATTAACGTCTACTTGTTTGAGGGTTTGAGACCAACACCGGAGCTTTCATATGCGGTGAGACATTTCAAATGTAAGGTTGGCGTTGTTATAACGGCAAGCCACAATCCGTCGGACTACAACGGGTATAAGGTTTATGACCAATACGGCGGACAGGTGGTTGAGAATGCCGATGCCATCATAGACAGCATAGGAAAGGTTATGCTCAGGGATATAATTTGCTCTGACTTTGAAAACAACAAAAAAATTACGATGATAGGAAATGATGTGGATACATCATACATCGATGAAATAAAAAAATTAAGCTTGAATTCCGATGTGGATAAGAATATCAGAGTGGTTTACACTCCGCTGCACGGAACAGGAAACATGCTGGTGAGGAGGACTCTTGCAGAGCTTGGATACGAAAATATTTTTGTTGTCAGTGAGCAGGAAAATCCGGACCCGGAATTTTCAACCGTAAAATCCCCGAATCCCGAGGAAATCAGCTCATTTGAAATGGCTATAAAAAAAGCAAGGGAAATTGATGCGGATATTATACTGGGAACCGATCCTGATTGTGACAGAGTAGGTCTCGTCATAAAAAATCCGGAAGGGGAATACGAACCGCTCAACGGAAATCAGACCGGTGCACTTCTTATGAATTATGTTCTTGGCTCACTTAAAGAAAAAAATGCACTTCCCAAAAACGGTGCCGTTGTCAATACGATTGTAACCAGTGAAATAGGGAGAGCAATAGCTGAAAAATACAACGTGTCAACCTTTAATACGTTGACAGGTTTTAAATATATAGCAGAATTAATGCAAGAATTTGAGGAAACAAAAAAGCACAGCTTTTTATTCGGATACGAGGAAAGCTATGGGTACCTGGCAGGCACATTCGTGCGTGATAAGGATGCGGTAATTGCATCTATGCTCATTTGTGAAATGTCTGCATATTATAAGACAAAAGGGAAACTACTATCAGATATACTTCAAAGCATATACGAAGAACACGGATATTACATAGAAGAAACAATATCACTGAGCTTTGCGGGACTTACGGGTCTTAACAAAATGAGATCCATCATGGATGACTTCAGAGAAAACAAGCTCAGTATATTGGCGGGCAGGAATATACCATATTTTTACGATTATAAATTAGGTATAGTTCTAAATCTTACAAACGGAAACGTTGAAAAGTTAAATTACCCAAAATCAGATGTATTAAAGTTTTTATTTGAGGACGGCTCATGGCTGGTGCTGAGACCATCAGGAACAGAGCCGAAGTTGAAAATTTATTTTTCAATAAAGGGTGCAAACAAAATTGATTCTATGAATGTTTTAAAGAAAGTAAAAGAAGAAGTGTTAAACCTAATTGACCGAGTACAGATTCACAGCTAAGAGGTTTAAATCAAAATAGGGAGGCAGAAATATGAAAATATTAAAAAATGCCCGAAAAATAATTTTGATAATATTCGTTTTGACATTAATATTGAACACATTAGTATATGCAGATTATAATCCATCGCGTCAGGAAATAGAAAAAATGATTGATGAGGTTGCCTTGAAAAGAGGTGTACCTTCAGTTATACTGAAATCCATAGCGAGGGTGGAGTCCGTTTACGAGCATTTCAATAAGGACGGAAGTCCGAAAATATCAGGTACAAGTATCGGGTTGATGCAAATAAATAACATACACGGCGGTTATGATACAAACAAGCTGAAATATGACATCATGTACAATATTGAGGCAGGAGCAGATGTGCTTCTCAACAAATGGAGCATGAGCTCCTATCAGAATGTAGCTTGTGTCGGCAACATGGACCCCAATATTTTAGAAAACTGGTATTTTGCGCTTTGGGCATACAACGGATGGGCTCAGAGCAACAACCCCAACATGCTGTCATCATATGCAAAAAAATATACGTATCAGCAGTTGATATATGACATTGCGAAAAAAGAATATGGACAAACAATTAACAACATAGATTTTTCATATTTACCAAGCACGGGAAAACCCAGCAGGTCATTGGTAGTTCCTACACCCGCATATATAAATTCGGGAAACATAGTACTTTATGAAAAGGGAGATTATGTACGCACCGACGGTGTGAGAGACATATACCAGCTGAGGGACGTTCCGGCAGGCAAGTATATTTACGATGTGGATGTTAATACCTTAGCGGTAGTTGACGAAGGACCGGTATTGCAAAACGGATACTATTGGTACAAGGTAAAGGTTAACGATAATGTGACCGGCTGGATTGAAAGAAACTGGCTGACCCGTACCGGTGACACCGAGCATGGCAGGTACGTATTTGAAGATATAGCGTACCACTGGGCAAGAAAACTAATTATGGACCTTTACCATGAGGGTATAGTGAGCGAGGCAGTAAGCTTCAATCCCGACAATCTTATAACAAAAGAAGAATTTTTAATTTTGGTCAGCAAATCATTGGACAAATTGGATGAGGATAAAAATGAAGACTCACATGTTATAGGAAGCTATGAGCAGGTATTTGCGGATGCTTATGATATAAATCCATGGGCTGTGGAACATATCGAGAATGTTGCAAGCCGCGGATTGCTGAGCGATGAATATGAATTAAGGCCTAAGAGCATCATAACAAGAAAAGAAGCCGCATGCATAATAGACGGCATATTTACAGAGGAAAATCAATATAAGGACTTGGATATCCATTCTGTATTTAAGGACCTGGCAGCATTAAATGAAGACGAGGTTCAAGCAATTAAGACAGCATATATCAACGGAGCCATATCAGGAAAGAGCTCAGGAGCTTTCAGCCCTGATGATTACCTCACAAGAGCCGAAGCTGCAGCCATAATGGTTAAAATTTTACCGTAGTTAATCCTACGGTTTTTTTATTGCTTGAAATTTTTTCCTGTTATAAATATAATAGAAGAAAATAAAATACGCATTAAGCTCAAAAATGCACAAGGGGGATATATGGCAAGAATCAAGCAGGTCAAACCCGAAACACTGTTTTTTCCCAAGAGAATCATGGAACGTATGAACTCCGTCAAATCATATCCGCTTACGCTGATAGAAGCGCCCTCCGGATTTGGAAAGACAACATCTCTGAGATTTTTTTTTGATACGCATGTTCCGGAGACGGCACTGGTTATATGGCGCACTTTTTCACCGGAATCACCAAACGCTTCATGGAAATCCTTCTGTACCTCAGTAGGTGTTTTTGATACGAATGCTGCCGAACGACTGTTGTCAACAGGAACACCAAATGCAGATAACCTCTCGGAAATAAGAGAAATTTTCAGACAAATTTGTTGTCCGGATGAAACTTACCTTGTGTTAGATGACTTTGCTGCATGGAAACTTGAAAGCAACGGTATGTTTCTGTCAGCACTTTCGGAGCATGGAGGCAGAGGACTGCACATTGTTGCCGCTTCACAGGTTATGACCGAGGATGCACATAGAAGTATACTGCCCAGTGCCCGCTTTTTTTTGCTTCAGGAATCCGTATTGGCATTTTCCCTTGATGATATTGATGCATACTATCGAAGTGCGGGTATTTCCCTGACATATGTACAGCTTGAGGAAGTGAAGCAAATTACAGGTGGATGGGTCATGGCGCTTTATCTGCAGCTTTTGTCTCTGATTGAAACCGGTAATTTTGAGAAAGGCAGCATGCAGAATCTTATACACAATGCTCTGTGGAACCGTCTGAAATTTAAAGAACGGGAATTTCTCATGGCAGTTTCAATTTTTCCTCGATTTTCTCTTACACAGGCGGTGGCTCTTTCTGGAATGAGTGCCGCAGAAACGGAGCAGTTCCTACGTGAAAAGAGAGTATTTATAAACCATGACAGAGAAGTAAGACGCTTTTATCTGCACGCACTGTTCCGGAACTTTCTTACGGACCAATTTGTGCTTCTCTTGGACGAAAAACAAAAATCCATCTATCTGACCGGAGGCGATCTGGCTGAGCAGGCAGGTGACAGGGTAAACACTCTTCGCTTTTACTATCTTTCAGGAGAGTGGGAGAGGCTTTTGGCTCTGCCCTTGACAAGCTACGAAATTGCAGATGTGGTGGACGAGCACACTAAGCCAATGATACTGGATATCATGGAAAACACTCCCTTTGAAATAAAAAAGAAATATCCGTCATCCATGGTTCCGTTGGCTTTTACACTGTTTTTCCTGAATGAAAATCAAAGGCTGCTGAGCTTTAAGGAGGAAATTCTTAAAGTAATTGAACAGAGCAATCTGCCAGATGCTCAAAAAAATGCCTTGTCAGGTGAAATGGAGCTGCTCCTGTCATTTTTGAAATACAATCGCATTGACGATATGAGCAAAAAGCACCGCAAAGCTCTGGACCTGCTGGGTGGTCCCGCAACCCTTATAAATGTAAAAAGCACATGGACCTTCGGCTCTCCTTCGGTGCTGTATATGTTTTGGAGAGAAAGCGGAAGTCTTGACGAGGAGCTTATACAGATGGATGAATGCATGCCCGTATATTATACATTGACCTTCGGACATGGCAGCGGAGCCGAAATCATAATGCGCGCAGAGGCATATCTATTGCGGGGCGAACTTGATCAGGCCGAAATATTATGCCATAAGGCAATGTTCACTGCCGACAGTAAGCGTCAGAACAGTATATATCAGTGCGGTATTTTTCTTTTAGCACGTATTGCAATTATGCGGGGAGACAAGAGCATGCTGCAGAATGCCATGAATTCTCTTGAAGAACGCTCACGACAGAACACCGAGGACCTGTGCCGTTACACACTGGATTTAGCTAAGGGTTTTATTATGGTGTTGTTTGGCAGGGATGGAGAAATTTCTCCATGGCTTTTGGAAGGCGAAATAAATGATAAGCGCCTCGTTATTATGACGCAGCCCTTCGCGTTCATAATTTACGGCAGGATTTTACTCGGTCGCGGCGAATATCAGAAGCTGTTGGGAGTAAGTGAATTTGGGTTAGGTATATCCGGTATTTTTCCGAATCTGCTGCCGCAGGTATACATAAAGCTGTACAGGGCACAGGCCTTTGAAGCATTGGGAATACACACACAGGCAATCGAGGCAATGAACGATGCACTTGATATAGCGGTACCTGACGGCATCCTGCTGCCATTTGCTGAAAACTACGAAGGAATTAAAAAGCTGCTCCCGGATGCTAATTGTGACGATAGCACTCTTAAAAAAATCAGAAATCTTTATGAAACTCTTGCACATGGAATTGATGCTTTTGGACGCAAAAAACTTACATTTCGGGAAAAAGAAATTTTGGAGTTTCTAAAAAAAGATATGACCAACAAAGAAATTGCAGAACGCATGCATCTTTCGCCCAACACCGTACGCAACGTAATAAGCGGTATGCTGGAGAAGTACGATTTTAACTCCAGAGAACAGCTCAAAGTATTACCTGAATAAAAAGCAAAATAAAAGTACATTGTACCATATGAAAAATTAATTCCGCACCCTACAATAAACGTAGGGTGATTTTTTATGCCCTAACCCCATTTTTACGACCGAAGGGAGAGAAAAATGGCGGTAGGTCAAATACACCGAATTCCCAATTTATGCGACGAAAGGAGCAAATAAATTGGTGAATGAGACTG
>JAFACY010000144.1 GCA_023425285.1 Bacillota bacterium | reverse complement strand
ACATTGTGCAAAGCTTTATTGTTTATATTAATGTTTTGTTCTTTATATTATTATACCACATTACTTACTACTTTAAAACTTTTTGACGGATAAATCCTTAACTTGAAAAGATGAGATTCCCAGTCTCATTCACCAATGTTTCTGCCCCCTTTGGTCGCAAACATTGGGAATTTGTTGCGAATGACCTACCAACCATTTCTCATAAAAAATGGAGATTCCTCGGTGCGCTTGGGAGGCTGTTGTCATCCCAAGCCTTAGTCGAAAAATCTCCTTATAAAGGATAGGCTTTAGTTAATTAAACCAGTTTTATCCTGTGATATGTCTTTTTACCTTTTTTAATCATCAGCTTGCCGTCTTCAAAGTCTGAGGCTGAAACTGTTGCAGCTATGTCGCCGATTATATTGTCATTAACCGATACTCCTGACTGCTCAATCAATCTTCTGCCTTCGCTCTTTGTTTTGATGAGATTTGCTTTTACCATGAGGTCTATTACCGTCATTCCATCACCAAGCTCGGCTGCTGTCAGTTCTGTGGTTGGTATGTTTTCCGAATCTGCGCTTCCGCCAAACAGTGCTCTTGCTGCTTCCTGTGCCTTTTCAGCATCTTCTTCGGAGTGGATGAGCTTTGTAACCTCGTATGCAAGTATTTCCTTTGCTTTGTTGATTTCAGCTCCTTCCAGTGCTCCCAGTCTTCTCACTTCATCCATCGGTATGAAGGTCAGTAATGCAAGACATTTTTCAACGTCAGCATCATCGATGTTTCTCCAGTATTGGTAGAATTCATACGGTGTAGTCTTGTTTCTGTCTAACCAGAGGGCTCCCTTTTCGGTCTTGCCCATTTTTTTGCCTTCACTGTTTGTGAGCAGTGAGAAAGTCATACCGTATACCTGTTCTCCGGATTTCTTTCTTGTCAGTTCGATACCGCCTATGATGTTGGACCATTGGTCGTTACCGCCGAACTGCATCTTACAGTTGTATTTCTGATTCAAAATATAGAAATCATAGGACTGCATCAGCATGTAGCCGAATTCAAAGAATGTAAGTCCCTGCTCCATCCTGTTTTTGTAGCAGTCAGCTGCAAGCATTTTATTAACTGAAAAATGTATGCCTACGTCTCTCATAAATTCAAGATAGTTCAGCGGCAAAAGCCATTCCGAGTTTCTCGGCATGATTGCCTTTCCGTCTGAAAAATCCAGGAATTTTTCAAATATCCTTTTAAAGTTTTCAGCATTTTCAGTTATGGTTTCAAAGGTCATAACCGAACGCATGCCTGTTCTGTCACTGGGATCCCCTATCATAGTAGTTCCGTCTCCAAGCAGTGCTATGGGTCTGTGACCATGCTGCTGCATTATGGACATAACCATGATTTGTATATAGTGACCTATGTGCAGACTGTCTGCAGTGGGATCAAATCCAATATAAAATGTAACGGATTCTTTACCTAATAATTCTCTTATTTCTTCTTCATGAGTGCATTGCTCTATATAGCCTCTTTCTTTCAATACATCGAAAACATTTCTTTTTTCCATAGATTCCTCCTGAAAATTTTCCAAATAAAAAGGGATATCTATCCTGAAAGGACGAGATAACCCGTGGTACCACCTTAATTCGCAATAACTTGCCTCATACCGATTTATCGGTCGGTCAAACCGCTATGGTTTCCCATAGTAACTCAGGAAGCGTATTTCACATTTTGTACTGAGAATCTCTCACCAGCCGATTCACTCTCTTTGTTTGTAACCAAACTGTTACTTTGTTCCTTCACCGTTATGATAGTATATGTTATATAGATGAAATGATAATATAAATTTAAAACAATGTCAAGATAATTTGCAAATTATCGGAGTAAATATTGACTCACCATGCAATCAATTCCAATCTACTTAACATTTCCTTAAGCTATTATGTACTTTACCCTTGTATCCGTAATATTATTGTAAAATTTTTTTCTAATTACATTATTGTGTAATAATAATGTCACATTTCCCATTGAAAGAATTTTTTGAGCGTTTTACTGTCCTTTTTTCAGTGCTATAATACCAACATGAAGAAACTTACTGGCTTTATGTAGTTTCGTAAGAAGTAAGGGGTAACCCTCTTCCAAAAAAATCAAAAGCTTGAAAAGGAGTAACATTATGAAAAAAAAGGTAATAGCACTATCACTATCAGCAGTATTGGCATTATCGGCAACACCGGTATTTGCTGCGGAGGACTGCACAGCGGTTAATTACAATGATGTCAACGGAAAGTTGAATAAAATTATCAGTAATTATTCTAAGACAAACAAAGAGTACAAGGTTAAAATAAACGGAAAGGTTGTGGACATAAACTCAATCGACTGGAAAGCGGTACTTAACGGCAAGACGACTGCAATACAACAGCCTGAGGTTAAGCAACCGGAAATCAAACAACCTGAAGTTAAAGAGCCTGAGGTTAAACAGCCGGAAGTTAAACAACCTGAAACACCTGCAGCTAAAGAAGAAGATACAACAGTTTCTTCATCAAATCAAAGCTATGAGCAACAAGTTGTTGAGCTTGTAAATGTGGAAAGACAAAAAGCAGGACTGCCTGCACTTAAAATTGATTCAGCGATTTCAAACGTTGCAAGAACAAAATCAAAGGATATGGCTGTGAACAATTACTTTGCACATCAATCACCTACATACGGAAGTGCAGGTGACATGCTGACCAAGTATGGTATAAAATGGTCTGCATGGGGTGAAAACATCGCATCGGGACAAAGAACTCCCCAAGCGGTTGTAACTGCATGGATGAACTCACCGGGACACAGAGCAAATATATTATCATCAAACTTCGGCAGAATCGGTGTAGGATATGTAACTAATTCAAACGGAACACCATACTGGACACAGGTGTTTGCTAATTAAGCAGACGACCCAAATTTATAATTTGGTGTCGGTCGCTTATCCTGAGCGACAGCGAAGGATCTCGTTGTACAAAAGATGAGATTCTTCGGGCAAGCCCTCAGAATGACATTATTAAAACAAGGTACAAAAATTTGTGCCTTGTTTTTTTGATAACTTTAAGATTCGGATGCTATATTAATACTTAATAATTATGAAATGAAGAAAGGGATACCCTATGAAAAACAAAAAGATAGTATTTACAGCAATTATTGTTATAGTCCTGATTGTTGCTGTTGCAAGCATCAATGGTATGAGGAAAAAATCCTCTCTGAATGCATCGGCAGGAAATTTCAGCGGAGAAATTGAGTATACCGTTGCAAAGGACAACATATCTATTTCGGTATCGGAAAGCGGCAATATCAATTCGACTGACAAGCGTGTTGTGAAATCTGAAATTAACGGAACGGTTGAGAACATCTATGTCACAGAAGGAGATGAGGTTGAAAAGGATCAGATTCTTACTTCATTGAAATCCGAAACATCAAGCAGCAGCCAGACAGAAATCAACAGCATAAAGCTCAACATTGAAAAATCAAAACGGGAACTGAATGATTTGTACAGCAATCAGGGTGAATTAAGCATTTATGCTCCAGCTTCAGGTGTTATATCCGGCTTAAGCATCGAAAAAGGAAATCAGATAAGCGCGAATTCCAATATAGCAAGCATCAAGGATACGGACAATTCATATATTGAGGTGTATTTCACCAAGGAGCAGTATGATAAAATATCAGTTTCCGACAGCGTTTCAATCCTTATGACGAAATATTTTACTACTGAAACAGGAACGGTTTTTGAGAAAAACAGCACTCCCGTACAAATGGGCGGCGGAACCTTTGGTTATCTGGTAACCGTTAAAATGAATAATCCCGGCGGATACAGCGTGGGAGACCTGGCTCAGATTACGGTATCAAATTCCCAGGGCACATATCAGGGTATGAGTACAGGCGAAATAATCAATGTCAAGGAAGAAAAGGTTACTTCCAAGGTAAGCGGTAAAATCAAGGCAGTAAATGTTGAAAACGGAAAATATGTCAACAAGGGAGATGTTATCGCAACCATAGAGGGTGATGACATAAGCCTGCAAATTGCGGAAAAGCAAAATGCAATAGAAAGATACAATTCACAAATTGAGGATTTAGTTGAAGGCGATACCATATTTTCACCTATGAAGGGAACAATTTTGAAAATAAATGTTTCTGAAGAAGAGGTTGTTGACAGAACAACTGCACTTATGACTGTTGCAGACCTGGAAAACATGGAAGTAAAAATATCGGTTGATGAGCTTGATATCAACAAAATAAAGTTAGACCAGCAGGCAAATATCGCATGCGACGTCTATCCCAACGAAAAATTCACCGGAAGGGTGACTAAGATATCAATGGAAGGGTCAACTCAAAACGGAGTTACCACCTATGATGTAACAATTAAATTAGACGACAGAAAATCTCTCATGTCAGGCATGAATGTCGATGTTGAGATACTGTCTGACAGTAAGGAAGATGTATTGACTGTTCCCATAGATGCCGTACACAGATTGAACGGCGACTACGTTGTTACCGTAAAGGATGCGGCGGGAAATAAATCGGATGTTAAGGTGGAGCTGGGACTTGCAACAAAAAAGAAGGTAGAAATAATATCCGGTCTCAATGAGGGTGATAAAGTTGTTTACACAGCATCTCAATCCTCTGGCATGCAGATGCAGGGAAATGTGATGATGATGCCTGCAGGCGGCGGAACAAGAGAAGTAAGAGTACAGGAAGGTCCGAGACCATGATAGATTTGAAGAATATAACCAAGACATATGACATGGGCTCTGTACAGGTGGAGGTTCTGAGGGGAATAACAATGCACGTGGATGAGGGTGAATTCATAGCCATAGTAGGTCCCTCAGGCTCAGGAAAGTCAACTCTTATGAACATGATCGGATGCCTCGATACTCCCACAACCGGTGAATATTATCTGGACGGAAGGGAAATAAGCACCTACAATGAAAAGCAGTTGTCAAAAATAAGAAATGAGAAAATAGGCTTCATATTTCAGAAGTTCAATCTCCTTCCGAAATTGTCCGCACTGGAAAATGTAGAGCTTCCTTTGATATACAGAGGTATGAGTCAAAAGGAACGAAGACAAAGAAGCATAGATGCACTGACAAAGGTCGGACTTGACGACAGGATGAACCACAAGCCTACAGAGCTGTCCGGAGGACAGCAGCAGCGTGTTGCCATAGCAAGAGCTCTGGCAGGAGATCCGCCGGTACTTCTTGCCGACGAACCCACAGGTAATCTTGATTCAAAATCCGGAAGCGACGTCATGAATCTGATTAAGCAGCTCAGTAGCGAAGGCAAGACTATAGTACTGATTACCCATGACAATGAAATAGCCATGGAAGCCGAAAAAACAATTATAATTAAAGACGGCATGCTTGTTAACGGCAATATAGCTTAGAAAGGAAACGATTATGAATATAAAAAGTGTTACAAAAATGGCCTTTCAATCTATTTTTTCCAATAAAATGAGAACCTTCCTTACGATGCTGGGCATTATAATAGGTGTTTTTGCCGTAGTTGTGCTGATTTCCATAGGGCAGGGAGCTACCTCCGGGGTTACGGAGAGCATATCCAGCATGGGTTCAAACATCATAAATGTTAATATATTCGGCAGAAGGTCATCCTTTGATTATAAAGATGTGAGTGAATTTGAAAAGCTTGAAGGCGTTAAAAGCGTAAGCCCTGTTTACAGCTCCAGCGCAACAGTCAAGTACGATTTAGAGACAGTCAGTGTAAGTATAACCGGCGGCAATGAAAATTACATGGATATAAATAATTACGAAATTGGTTACGGAAGGTCAATAAACCCCGTGGATGTGGATTATCGTAACAAGGTTGCCGTAATCGGTCAGACTACTGCAGAGGATTTATTCGGCAGAGACAATCCCATAGACAAGGATATATCCCTTAACGGGGAAAAATATACCGTTGTTGGTGTCCTGAAAAGCAAGGGAAGCTCCATAATGGGTGACAGCAATGCAATTGTCATAGTACCTATAACTTCACTGATGAGGCAGAACAACACAAAGGCAATAAATACAATAAACATACAGGCAAATTCTTCGGAGGAATCAGTTTCGGCAAAGGGAAATATAGAGGAATATCTCCTGGACTATTTTGGTGATGAGGACTCGTACATGGTTTTCAGTCAGGATGAAATGCTTGAAACCATAGGTGAGGTAACAGGAATGCTCACAGCTATGCTCGGAGGTATCGCGGGAATTTCTCTGCTTGTCGGCGGTATAGGAATTATGAACATCATGCTTGTAACCGTAACCGAAAGAACGAGAGAAATTGGTATAAGAAAGGCTATAGGCGCCGGAAGGGCAAATATATTGATCCAGTTTTTAATAGAATCGTCGGTCATGAGCGGTGTGGGAGGCATAATAGGAGCGATTGCCGGTGTTGCCGCTTCGTACGCTGTCAGCAGCATGATGGGGATAACCTACTCCATAAATATACCCGTCATTATAGGAGCATTTGTATTTTCTTTGGCAGTGGGAGTTTTCTTCGGACTGTATCCTGCCAACAAGGCTTCAAAGCTGAAGCCGGTTGACGCATTGCGGTATGAATAAAATAAAAGCAGGAGCATTCAGCATCCTGCTTTTGTTACTTTATATAATGTTACATGAATATAAATCTTAAAACAAACAGAAATGATAATACCAGCATTACAGGAGATATTTCTTTGAATCTGCCTGAGACAGCCTTAAGAACTACATATGATATCATTCCAAATACAATTCCTTCTGCAATACTGTATGCAAACGGCATTATTACTATAGTCAGGAAAGCGGGAATTGCCTCTGTGTAATCTTCAAAGTTAAGCTTTGTAATTGGGCTCATCATGAACAATCCCACAATTACTAAAGCCGGTGCTGTAGCAGCCGTCGGAACCAATGTAAACAGCGGTGCAAAGAATAAAGCTATTCCAAACATACAAGCAGTTGTCAATGAAGTCAGACCTGTTCTTCCGCCCTCTGCAACACCTGAGGCACTTTCAACAAAGGTAGTAACCGTACTTGTTCCCAGACACGCACCTGCGATTGTACCTATAGAATCTGCCATCAATGCAGAGCCTACTCTTGGCAGCTTGCCATCCTTATCCAGCATGCCGGCTTTAGTTGCAACACCTGCCAGAGTACCAACAGTATCAAATATATCAACGAATAGGAATGTAAATACTACTACAAGCATTTCAAAAGAAAATATCTCATCAAATCCTACAAATTTGAATGCAACATCCTTTAAAGACGGAGGCATGCTTACTATTGTGCTGAAATTTTCCGGTAACATCGTAACGCCCATCGGTATACCTATAATCGTTGTTAAAACTATACCTATTAACAATGCACCCTTAACATTTCTCGCAAGTAAAAATCCGGTTATAATGATTCCTATAATTGCTAAAAGAGGTGCTCCTGATGTTAATTCTCCCAAAGCTACGATTGTTCCGTCTCCGGCTTTAACCACTCCTGAACCGGACAGACCTATAAATGATATAAATAAACCTATTCCGACAGAAACGGCATTTTTTAAATTTATCGGTATTGATTCAAATATTGCTTCTCTCGCTTTTACAAAAGATAATAATACAAATATAATTCCTTCAATGAGAACCGCGGTTAACGCAAATTGCCATGATTTTCCCATAGGTCCCAACACTACCGAGAAGGTAAAGAACGCATTCAGTCCCATACCGGGTGCCAATGCAAATGGATATTTAGCGTACAAAGCCATTACAAGTGTTGCTATCATAGATGACAGGGCAGTTGCAGTAAATACTCCTCCTAAATCCATGCCTGCTGCATTTAACATACCGGGATTAACCACTAAAATATATGCCATTGTCATAAACGTAGTGATGCCGGCTAAGACTTCCGTCTTTACATCTGTACCGTGTTCTTTAAGCTTAAAAAACTTTTCCATTGCTCCTCCTGATTTTTTATGTTATCAAACTCATATCAGCATTATTATTGTATATATGTGTGAGAAATATTCCCTTGGGGTTAGGGTTCCCGGGTTAGGGCATTCTGTGTATTTGACCTACCGCCATCTGTGCTGCGCTGCCGCTTGCACATATGGGGTTAAGGCATAAAAAAAACGAATATAATATATTCGCATCACATACATAATCAATAACTTCTCAATAGTCAAACAATTTACGGTCGTTTGGTAGAAACTCAGGAACCATATCTTCCACATTATATTGATGCGCCAATATTTAGTTTTTGTTCGCAAAAGTATTATATATTAAAATAAAAAAATTATCAATAAATATTTTTTCTGATAAAATTTTGTAGTTTCTGCTTTATTGTACAATCAAATTATGAAATATTTCCATTTTTTCTTGCATATCTTTCAAATTTTTCCTGCATATTGATGATTTTTATGATGTCAAAGTTGCAAAAGCAAATGTTTCCTATGGCTAATTCATATATTTTTTTATATTTTTTGCATTTTTTTCTTTACAAGTTGCATAATTGATGTTATAATAAATCATAAGCAATCCAAGGAGGTAATATTATGAATACAGGCGTGAAAGATATAAGAGATGTAGTTGCAAAAATGACCTTTAGAAATTGTGGAACTATCACATGTATATATAATGTTGACAACAAATGCAGCCAAAAAGAATGTGAATTACACGAACGCGGATTAAGAAAAGAGGAAGATTAAAAATATTATAATAAATAAAACGGAAGATATATGTCCTCCGTTTTTTGTTTTGCTATTTTGCTGCCATTTCTATAATTTCAAGATCCTTCAATGCTTCAATCGCATCCCAAAAGAACAAATCATTTCCGATTATTTCCGTCATGCCGGAGCGGTCAAACATTTCCTTCACCGAAGGCTGTACTCCGCAAAATAATACTTTGGTATTGTTTTCTAAAATTTTGCCTACTACATCTTTAAACTCACCGACCGCAGATTCATCGATGGAAGTAACTGCTCTCATCGATATAATTATATTTTCCGTATCAGCAGCATGTGCAACCAGGGATTTCAGCTTTTCTCTGGTCATAAAAAACAGCGGTCCGGTCAGATAGACTATCTTTGTATTCATGTGGTCAACCGAAAACTCATGACCTCTTATTCTTTTTAAATCAACGGGGCTCACATCGATCCTCAGGTCATTATCCTTTACTATAAACATCGTCATACCTAAAAACACACCTATGAGTATTGCTATTGTCAGATCAAACAGCACGGTGGCAACCATGGTAATGGTGAATTCAATAATAGCCGTCCCAAATCTTTTGCCGAAAATAAATTTTATTTCATTCCATTCATTCATTCTCCATGCAGTAATCACCAGGACACCTGCTAAAGCTGCCATCGGTATCTTAGAGATATATCTGCCCAGGAAGAGCATTGACAGCAATAGTCCTATGGATTGAACCATAGAAACTATACGGGTCTGTCCCCCTGATTTTAAAGCTACGCTTGTTCTTGCCAATACAGCAGAGGCAGGAATGCCGCCCAGAAAAGGTATGATCATATTTCCCAGTCCCTGAGCAATCAATTCACGGTCAGCGTTTAGAGGCTGATTTTTAATTTTTCCGGCAGATGCACCGCAAAGCAGACTTTCAATCATGCACAGCACAGCTATACTCAGTGCAGGACTTATCAGCTTCAATATCTTTCCTATTGTTATGTGACTTAAGGATAATCTGTTTTCTAGAAATATGGTGCTTGGTATCTCGCCAACAAGGTTTACAGGAAGATTCGCAAACTGATTAACCGCTAATGCAATAATTAACGCCGCCAGCGAAGAGGGTATTTTTGCACTCCATTTTTTCGGCCACAAAATCATTATTGCCATAACCATCAAGCCGATGAGCACGGCATATATATTGAGATCAAATCCAAGCTCCGCATAGGATAAAAGCTTTTCTACATTTGTTTTTCCGTATGAGGTTGTACCAAAAAAATTATCTATCTGACCCATAGCAATGATGATTGCAATACCTGATGTAAAGCCTGTTATTACAGGAGCAGGTATGAACGAAACCAGTTTACCGAAATGAAACACCGATACAATAAGCAGCAATATGCCGGACAAAAATCCCGTAATAAGAATCCCTTCGGCTCCATATGCAGCATAGACCGTAGCCAGAATTGCTATCATTGTACCTGTGGGACCTGAAATCTGATAAGAAGCTCCCGCAAGTCCACCCATAACCAGACCTGCAATTATGGCAGAAATAATGCCAGATGGTGCGCCTGCTCCGCTGCTCACCCCAAATGCAAGTGCAAGCGGCAACGCAACTGCAGTAACAGTCAGACCCGCCATCAGATCCTTCAAAAGCTTACTCGTGTTATAACCGGTAAATTCAAGCCTTAAATCCTCAAAATATTGTTTTATCATTTCCCGCTCCAAATATCACATAATATATTGTGAATCATATCACAACTAAATGCTTAAAGCAATATGAAAAGCATGGAACTTCCCCAAATTTCAACGATTTTATGCAAACCTTTGCATTACATGCCGTGATTATGTAACCTTTTAATAAACAAATCATAAAATAAAACATATTGCGTAAAGGGGATGATACTATCCATAAATTTGATGCATGTTTTATAGGCGGAGATTTAAGGCAGGCATATCTGGCTAAGCTTCTGAACGAAGACGGGTTTAATGTGACAACGTACAATCTGGTGAAAAGTGATGAATTTAAATTGAATGCTGCAGATGATATAGACTGTGCCATGAGCTTAAGCAAATTGATTATAACTCCAATTCCATTTTCAAAGGATAAAAAACATATAGCCGGTCATACTTTTGAAGAATTTTTACGGCATCTAAATACGTCTCACTGCTTAACAGGCGGCAACCTTCCTGAAGAAGTTACGGAATACTGCGATAAAAACAATATACATTATCTCGATTTAATGAAAATCGAGGAAATTACTATGTTTAATGCTATTGCAACAGCCGAAGGAGCCATAGCTGAGGCTGTGATGAAAAGTCTGGGAAACCTCCATGGAAGCAAGAGCCTGGTGCTCGGATACGGAAAGACAGGAAAGGTAATAGCATCCAAGCTTAAGGCGCTTGATACAAATATAACCGTAGGTGCAAGAAGCAAGACTGCATTGACTGAAGCCTTCGTCAACGGCTGCACTATACTGGAGCTTGATGCTCTGAAAACTGAGATAGAAAAATTTGATTATATTTTTAATACTATACCATTTGTGGTACTGACAAAAGAACTTTTGTCGTCTCTGTCTCCCGAGGCAACAATCATAGATATAGCTTCCCTGCCGGGCGGTGTCGACTACAAGGCTGCCGGAGAGCTTAATATCAATGCACATTTATGTCTGGGTATCCCCGGAAGGTATGCCCCTTTAGCATCTGCTGAAATTTTATTTAATGAAATATTACCACTATTAGAACGAAAGTAGGATTATTATGATTTTATCAGACAAGAATATAGGAATCGGAATTACCGGATCATTTTGTACCTTTGATAAAATAATACCTCAGATTGTAAGATTGAAAGAGCTTAAAGCAAATGTATACACCGTATTTTCCGACAACGCAAAATCCCTCGACACAAGATTTTGCGAAGCTGAGGATTTTCTTAAGATTGTGTATCAACTGACGGGAAATGAACCCATTACAACAATCGTAGATGCAGAACCCATCGGTCCGAAAAATTTATTCGACATTTTTTTAATTGCACCCGCAACGGGCAACACCATTGCAAAATTAGCCAATGCCATTACCGACTCTCCCGTACTGATGGCTGCAAAAGCGCATCTGAGAAACAATAAACCCGTTGTCATTTCCGTTTCTACAAACGATGCTCTAAGTATGAATTTTAAAAATATAGGCACGCTTTATAATACTAAAAATATATTTTTTGTTCCATTTGGTCAGGATAATTATAAGTCCAAGCCAAATTCCATGATTGCGGATGTCGATCAACTGATACCAACCATTGAGAAAGCCCTCGAAGGCAAGCAGATTCAACCGGTTATTATATCACCGCAATAAGCAGTAGCATGCATAAAAATATCAGAGGCGATTCCGTCTCTGATATTTTTTTTAAATTTACAGTATTATTTTATCTCTCGTTATATCTTTTATGCTTTTGCAGCCTGACATAATCATTACGTCTCTCAGCTCGGCTCCGATTTTTTCTGTGTATAGCTCAACACCCTCGGCTCCTCCGCCAAATGCGGCTATAACATACGTCCTGCCTATCAGCACCGCATCAGCTCCCAATGCGATTGCCTTAAACACATCTGCACCGGAGCGTATGCCTCCGTCCACAAATATTTTTAATTTATCCCCAACTGCTTCTCTTATTTCAGGAAGTACTGAACATGTTGCCGGAGCATCCTGGAGAACTCTGCCTCCGTGTGAGGAAACAACTATGCCGTAAGCTCCTGCCTTCAGTGCCTTCAATGCACCCTCCTTAGTCATAACACCCTTTACTATGAACGGTACTTTAGTTGATGATGTCAATTCAGATAATTCTTCAACACTTTTTGCTGAAACCGGCTTGCCCGCCAATGCAAGATTAATCAAGCCTGCCGAATCTATATCCATGGCAAAAGCCATAGCGCCTGCTTCTTCAAGTAGCTTTATCTTTTCCAGTGCCTTTTCATTTTTCCATGGCTTTATCGTAGGAACGGCACATCCGTCCACCGCCTTGATGTACGGCAGACTATCAAGAAAGAAATTGTCAGCCGCACCATCACCTGTAAAAGCTGCGGTACCTGCCTTTATCGAACCGTTAACAACCGCATCTACGTATTCTGTTTCCGTGATTGCTCCGTTGTAATTTAAATTCATTCCACCGATCGGTGCTACAAAGAACGGATATTTAAAATCCCTTCCAAACATTGATAAGGATGTATCTTGTCCCTCATTCTGATAAATTGTATCTAATTTTATTTTTACCGATGAAAGAAAATCAACGCAGATTTTAAATGCATTGCCGTTTCCTTTTCCTCCGGTTCCCGGGATTTCTCCCCTGCACACCACTCCGTTGCATTCCTTACAGACTCTGCAGTTGGGTGCCATCCTTTGTTTTGCGTTTTCTAAAACTTCATTATAATTCATATCTTCCTCCAAAATTATTCGGAATCTATCGGGTATTAGTCATCCTGAGAGCGTCAGCTCAAAGGATCTCAGCTTTTCAAAACCTGAGATTCCTCACTGACGCTCGGAATGACAAAATATAACGATATACTTCCATTCATGGCAATGTGATAATAGCTATGTTTATTTATTTAATTGGTTCAGTCTTTCTGTTACCTTTTCCATCATGGATTGATATTTATCCAATTTTTCTCTTTCTTCCGCAACTACATTTTCGGGAGCCTTGCTCATAAACTTTTCATTATTGAG
>JAFACY010000087.1 GCA_023425285.1 Bacillota bacterium | reverse complement strand
TGGCATATGCTATATCTTCCTTAATCTTTGTTTCATCAATTATATTAATCATTACATCCAGATCCTGAGGCGATAAAACCGATTCGAGACCGTTGACCATTTCCGTATAGGACAAAATCGCTATTTTTATTCCCTTTACATCCTTCATGAGCACTCTTGTTTCAGGCTTTTCCTTATATGTTCCGACTGTGTCCATTCCCCTTGCCTGAATTTGTTCAATAGTTCTTATAATTCCGGCTTTCCTCGTATCTAAAGAGTGATTGTTCGCAGTTACCATAACGTCAAAGCCTGCTTCCTGTATGGCATCCAGCACCTCATCCGGAGCGTTGAACAGCGGATAACCCTGATATGCATATACAGAATTCCCTGCGGTAGTTCCCTCAAAATTGGCTATTGCCAAATCTGCATACGTAAATATATTTTTTACTGCCTTAAAGCTGTTCCGGAAATCATATGTACCTGTCCTTGAATCATACGCTCCGTCAATCTGGGACGGGTGGAACATTATATCTCCCGTCGCTTTTATATTTATTTCAATATCGGATTTTGGCTGCGGTTCGGAGGTCGATGGTTCTTCCTTAGGATTTGATGTTATTGCATCCGCCGGTTCACCCGGTTCATTATTGCTGACTTTATTTTTGTCTATTCTGTCAACAGCCATATATGCTGCCGCAATACCCAATATAATAACTAAGCTGATAGATAGCAATCTGATTCTTTTTTTTCTGCGTCTGATTTTCCTTTTCATGCGATACCTCATTTTTATACTTCATACTTAATATTAACTTAACGTGAAAGAATTTGCAATAATTTAATTATTAAAAAAGCCTTAAAAATTACTGAGGATTATTGATTTTCACCTTTGTTTTCGTTCATTTTCCCGAGGTCTTATCAGGCACTTTTCACCAAATCCTATTAAATCATACCTGTTTTCCTTCATCAAAGCCTTTAATACCAAATTATAATTTTCTTTTTTATTATATTGAAGAAGCGCCCTTTGCATTTTTCTTTCTTCGTTGTCCCTTGGTACATAGACAGCTTCTCCCGTCAACGGATTGAATCCTGTATAATACATGCACGTGGACATTGTACCCGGCGTCGGATAAAAGTCCTGCACCTGTTCCGGAATGTGTCCCATATCTCTTATATATTCCGCAAGCTCTATTGCATCCTTCAAACGTGAGCCCGGATGAGAGGAAATGAAATATGGAACTATATACTGTTCCTTGTTCAGTTTTTTATTTTTATCATAGAACCTTTTTACAAACTGATTGTATATTTTTATTGACGGCTTTCCCATAAGCCTGAGTACCGATTCGGAAACATGCTCCGGAGCGGTTCTGAGCTGTCCGCTCACATGATGACTGACAAGCTCTGTTATAAACTCATCACTACTATCATATATTGCGTAATCATATCTTATGCCGGACCTGATAAAAACTTTTTTGATGCCGTCAACACTTCTTATCTTTCTTAAAAGCTCCAGATAATCCCTATGATCAACCTTTAAATTCTTGCATCTTTCGGGAGTGAGACATTCTCTGTCCTTGCATACACCGTGCTTTTCCTGCTTTACACAAGCCTTTATACGAAAATTAGCGGTAGGTCCCCCCACATCATGGATATAACCTTTAAAATCTTTATCCTTAGTCATTTTTTCAACTTCCTTTAAAATCGATTCATGACTTCTTGCCTGAACAACTCTTCCCTGATGAAAATTCAGAGAGCAGAAATTGCATCCTCCGAAGCATCCCCTCACACTTGTTACACTGAACTTTATTTCACTCAATGCAGGGATACCTCCTGAGTTTTTATATATAGGATGATAATCCATCATGTAATCCAGATCATAAACATCATCAAGCTCCTGCATATTAAGAGTATCCATTGGAGGATTCTGCACTACG
Organism: Bacillota bacterium; assembly: GCA_023425285.1. GTDB lineage: Bacteria > Bacillota > Clostridia > Tissierellales > Sedimentibacteraceae > Sedimentibacter. Next base: position 5,981 of record JAFACY010000087.1, on the reverse strand, counting down.
TACACCGTATCATACTGCTCTGCTAATGTTTTCGCTGTTTTGGAATCTGTGTTTTCATATTGTATTTTGAAGCTTTCCCCGTATTTTTTCTTTGATGAGACTACCTCATCATATGTCGGTAAGAAAACAGGTTCAAACGCTCTTTCTCTGTCCTTTGTTTTATAAACGGTTCCGTTTACATAGGTGATTTCCTCTGCTGGTATGCCTGCATTTAACGCTTCGGCAATTTCAATTATTGATTTTTCTCCCATTCCGTAAACAAGCAAGTCCGCACCCGAATCCAGAAGTACCGACCTTTTAACCTCATCGCTCCAATAATCGTAATGACTGAAGCGCCGCAAGCTTGCTTCGATGCCGCCTATTATAACGGGTATATGCTTGTATGCTTCTCTCAGTCTGTTTGAATAAACCGTAACTGCTCTGTCAGGTCTTAAATTTGCCTTTCCGCCGGGAGAATATGCGTCTGTGCTTCTCTTTTTCCTGAAGGTTGTATAATGATTTACCATGGAATCGATATTACCCGAGTTAACCAAAAAACCAAGCCTCGGTTCACCTAACTTTTTGAAGGAATTCAAATCCTTCCAGTCAGGCTGGGCTATAATACCAACCTTGTATCCATATCTTTCAAGCAGCCTCGATACAACGGCAGCTCCAAAGGAAGAGTGATCAACATAAGCATCACCTGTAACAAATACAAAGTCACACTGTTCCCATCCTCTTTTTTTCATATCATCTGTATTTATAGGTAAAAAATCCATTATTCCTCCATTGAATTGAGCAAGCATATGTTTAATTTGTTTATTATACATTATCACTCACTGCAAAACAATATATTAATATTATCGTCGTAAAACAGAAAATAAACAGGTTTATCCTGTTTATTTTCTGTTTTTTATTTAGTTGCTTAATTAAGCAATTACTTCAACCTCATCACAGTTAGAAAGTCCTGCTGCGTTTCCTTCTTCAACATCCAGGTGCATATCCAGTGCATATGTGTCGTGAACTCTGATTAATACATTTTCAAATGTCAATCCTCTCGGTCCGCCAACTTTAACCTTTACGGTATCTTTATCCTTTAAACCGTATTTTTCGGCATCGGAAGTATGCATATGTATGTGTCTTGCCGCAGCTATAACTCCCTTGTCTAACTCAACCTCTCCCTTTGGTCCAACTAATTTGATTCCCGGAGTTCCGTCAAGCTTTCCGGAATCTCTTACAGGAACATCCTTTAATCCAAGGGTGAATCCGTCAGCAAAAGATATTTCTACCTGAGATTCTTTACGAGCCGGTCCAAGAATTCTCACTCCGGCTATAGTTCTTTTCGGTCCTACTAAATCAACCTTTTCTTCACATGCAAATTGTCCGGGCTGGCTTAGCTCCTTCATCGGTGTCAGTTCATGTCCTTCTCCGAATAATATGTCAATATGCTCCTTGCTTAAGTGAACATGTTTGTTAGATAATCCTACAGTAACTTTAAAATTCATCGTGTCCTCCGCATAATTATAATCTCATAAAAATTATAATACACAGAGATTTTAATTTCAACTATAATTTAATTTTTTAATGAGATATGCTTTATCCATATGGAATAAAATACGTTTATTGCAGTCAGTACAATGAAATAATAAGCTATGTATCTCGATATGTTATTTTGCGGCATAAGCATTGATGCCGCGTAAAAAAACACGGATGAAAAAATATAAATTATAATTTTTTTATTATCAAATATATTTTTTTTGATATCTACATCCTTGGTTTTTCCGCTTTCTTCTTCATATATTTTATTATAAAAAAAATCATTTTCCGGAAGAATTTCATTCTCCTCCATCATGGCAAACAGCGAATCAAAATCCATAACCGTTATATTAAGTCTGTCCTTGAAATCTTCCAAAAGCTCCTTGGCTCCTTCGCTCAATACACCGGTGGTAATCAGATAACCAATCCTTATATTATTCTGGCACATGTATGTCACCATATTTCTTGCGTCTATGCGTTCAAGCTCTATATTTTCAAAAAGTCTGTATATTTTAATGCAGTTTATCAGACCTTCCTTTTCAGCCAGATACATGTGTCTTCCCTTTTTAACGAAGTTTTTACAGCCCTTTTTTTCAAACAAAAATCCGATTAAAAGCTCAAAATCATTGATATTTATTTCTTCAAGCTTCTTTTTGAAATGCTCTTTCTTTCTTTTTAATATCAGCTGATTTTCGCCCTCGTTTCTTTTTCTGTCAACGTTAAGTTTATTTATCAGGGTAAATATTAAAAATACCTCCCCTGATATTAAAACAGACAGACCAATATCATCCGAAATAAATAATATTACTAAAAAGATCAATATACTTAGCAGTATTTTATATAAAACCAAGTCCGTCCTGTAGCTTAAATAATTTCTGGAGCCAATTGCTTCCTTTATAAAAATTTTCTTGAATTTTCTGTTATCAAGCATAAAAATCACCTCATAGAAATTATTACCAAATGAAGTGATTTTATACAATTATCTTATATTCCGTTCACTGCTTCTTCTAATTTATCCAGATGCTTTATGGGGAAATATGCCAGCAGCTCCTTGAATTGATCCACTGTCAGTCCCTGAGCCGTAGTATAAATTCTGATTTTTTCATCAAGACTTGCATTTATGAATTCTTCTTTTATTTGTTCGAATTTCTTTTCCATGGTTCACCTCGAGTTCTATGATGGCGTAATAATAAACATTACCTCTGCTCTTTCGTCAGAAGGATTAAATAGCTTGTGAGGCACATATGAACTTATGTATATGCTGTCTCCTTCATCTAAAATCTCATTGTAATCGGAGAAAGTCACAATCAATTTGCCTTTTAATATTATTACACATTTATCAGAATCTATTATAGAAAAATTATCATTATCCCATTTGCCGGAATTTAAATAAAATTTGTAAACTTTCAGTTTAACCTTATTGTTTTCATTTTCAATTGGTAATAAATACTCAAATTCCATATCCTTTTCAGCTACATACAACACTTGTCTTTCTTCTTTTCTCGTTACAATTACACCGCTTCCGTCATCCAAAAAATAATATGGAGAAACATTTAAAGATTTGCAGATTTTTCCCAATGCACTTAAAGATGGCTCTATTAAATTTCTCTCCACCTGTGAAATATAGCTTGCTGTAAATCCTGTTTTTTCAGAAAGCTGTTCAATGGTCATATCATTAACTTTTCTTAATTTCCGAACTTTTCTGCCATCCATTCACATGTCTCCCTTCAGCAAATAATAAGAAAAGCTTACTCCAAATCAGTGAATTAGTCAATATAACATGATGAATAAAAAAAGCAAAATTGTCTTATTATATATATGAAATAATTTTTAAGGAGCAAACGACATGGAAAAATACGGCTTAGATAAAAACAAGGTCAATGTATCAGACAATCAGACAACAGGCAGAATAATTTCAGGAAACCGCGACAATTATAAAGCAATAACACAATCCGGCGAAATAACTGCAGAAATATCAGACAGCTTTAAATACAAAATAAACTCAATGTCGGATTATCCGGTTGTCGGTGACTTTGTATTAATTGAATCAAAAAAGGGATTTTACTATATAAACGAGATTTTAAGCAGAAAAAATCAACTTGTAAAAAAGGGAGCATGGGATGCCAACTATGATTGCCCCATTGCGGCAAATATAGACACCGTATTTATTTTAACTGATTCAGATACAGAAAATTTAAAGGCATATATGAGCATATCGAGTAATATAAATGCCGAAACAATTATATTATTTAATAGAGATAATTCGATATCTGAAAAAGAGCTTGATAATATTATGGATATTACGAAGGGATTAAAGGTTATAATTTCTTCGGATATTTCAAAAGAAAAAAATAAAATATTGAGCCTCATACATGAAGGGCAGACAGTAGTATTTCTCGGGCCTGAACATTACAAGGCAAAAATTGTAAGTGAGATGTTTGACAGCATTAATCTTGAAAACCCATTGACACTTCTTCCCAACGAAGCTGTATTAATAAACACTCCCGAAATGCGTGAGCTTGGTATAGAAGGCTTTAACATAACAAAAAAATTTGCTGATATACGTTAATTCATAATACATTTTCCTCCTCATATAAAAAAATCGGATACTTTATCCGGTTTTTTTATGGAAAAATACAGCTTGTACTATTGCATTCAAAGTGATATTATGAATTTTATTAAATATTTATACTCATCCGGAGGTCTGTTATGCCTAACTTATCAGCTTTTTTATCTTACGCTTTTATTACTAGCTTTACACCGGGTCCTAACAATATTATGTCTATGACCAATGCTACAAAATATGGATTTAAAAAAAGTCTTCCCTTTAACTTTGGGGTTTTCATAGGATTTTTTTTGATAATGCTCGTATGCAGCTTTTTCAGCATAACATTGTACAGTCTGATACCTTCAATTAAGCCATATATGACTTTTATAGGTGCGGCTTATATATTGTGGCTTGCCTGGAAAATTTTCAACAGCAAGACTCACAGTATCGATGAGGAAGAAAAGACCGTCATGGGTATGTGGTCTGCGGTTATTTTGCAGTTTGTCAATGTAAAAGCCATACTATATTCATTTACAATACTGTCAACCTTTATAGTTCCATACTATCAGTCATGGTATTCCCTGTTGATTTTTTCGGTATTACTTGCATTTGTCGGCTTTGCATCAACATGCTGCTGGTCCCTGTTCGGTTCTGTATTTCAGAAGTTGTTTATTAAAAACGAAAAAACCGTTAATATTATTATGGCACTGCTTCTTGTGTACTGTGCCGTTTCATTGTTTATGTAATACAAAAAATATTATTAAAAAATGGGGGGTGTCCCCCATTTCAGTTTAATCATGCGATTTTAAATTAATTGTTCTTTGCCGTCAGAGCGTTCCGGTGATTCATTTTCTTCCGCATAAGCTACTGCAATCAATTTTCTGAGTTCCTCAATATTCACATCAGAAAGACGTTTGATATAAATACAGCCTTTTCCGATAGTATACTTACCCAAATCAGGAAACTGTTCTGTCAGTTTAGCTGCATTGAATGTAAGATATAGTGACAGTCTGCCTTTGCGAGGACTAAATCCAATTTGTGCCCAATCACCTTCTCTTCCCGAAACATACTTATAATGATACGAACCAAAACCGATAATCGCAGGTCCCCACATCACAGGAGGCTCACCCGATATCTCCTGCATAATCTTGACTAATTCGCGGCTGTCCTGGGCTTGTTTCTGATCTTCAAGGCTATTAATAAAATCCTCAACACTTGCTTTATTAGCGACTGTTTTATTGTTACTCATATCTACCTCCGTAACTTGCCTGTATTCTGGCTTTTCCTTTTTTTCATATTACCATATTCTTTACTTATTAACTACTTATTTTATGTCATGAATCCAAGCTCTTGTATATAGAATTTTTCACATTCAAAATGCTGACTAAAAAACCTATTGTTCCGGTAATCAGGAAAATCACTGCCATGCCTGAACCCTTTCCCGTTCCCACAAGCACAGAAAGAGCCTGCTGCACATAGCCCTTATTCTGCATAAACGGTTCGAAAATATTGTCTGCCAAAAATCCGCCAAGGAAAAATCCAATAGGGATTGTAAAGTATTGGAGTGTATCACGTGCGGAAAAAACACGCCCTTGCATTTCTATAGGGACCTTTGAGCGCATAATTGCAGTTAAATTCGCACTCAGAAACGGCAGAGGCAGATTCCCGGCAAAAGCTGCGAGCATCCATACAGCAACATTCTGTCCGACAGCCCACAGAGTTTCACATAATAGAAACGAAAATGCACAGGAAGTAAATATTACCCTTGTCCTGCTTTTAGCAGGCTTAGCAAGTGTAACTAAAATGCTTCCGATTAACGCTCCGACACCTATGGATGAAGAAACCATTCCAAGGGCAATCTGGTCGTTATTTGTTCGAGCGAGTATCATGGCAGGCATTATTGTGTTTCCAGCCATCG
>JAFACY010000046.1 GCA_023425285.1 Bacillota bacterium | reverse complement strand
ATTTGATTATGAACGCAGATAAAGTGTATATACTCGGTCTGCGGACCTCGTCAACATTATCTAATTATCTCGGATTTTATCTCGATGTAATTCTTGATAATGTAAAGGTTTTAAACAACAGCGGTGTGAATTCACTTTATGAGGAAGTGATACGCATTAAGGAAACGGATGTACTCATCGTTATAAGCTATCCGAGATATTCTAAAACAACCATCGAAGCAACAAAATTCATCAAGGGACGCAATGCCAAAATTGTTGCAATTACCGATACTGAATCTTCGCCGGTTCATAATCTTGCCGATGCGTCGCTTCTGGCAAAAAGCAACATAGTGTCATTTATCGACTCACTGGTTGTGCCCCTGAGCTTAATAAACAATCTGATTATAAACATAGGTCTCCAGGAAAAGGACGACATAGTTGAATACTACAACAAGCTTGAGCAGCTTTGGGACAACCACAGCATCTACCAAAACGAATAAACAGCCGGAGGGACGGTTCTTTCTGACTGTGTTTTACACAAGAATATATTCAAGGGGGCGATTTTTTAATCGTCCTTGTTTATTGTCAGGCAAAAAACTTGTTGTTATATTCTTTAATTTAATATATAATATTAAAGTGTTAATTTTAATAGCATGAGAGGAATAAATATGATAATTGCAATAGACGGTCCGTCAGGAGCAGGTAAAAGTACTGTTGCAAAATTACTGAGCGATAAGCTAAGCTTTGAATATATCGATACGGGAGCAATGTACAGAGCTCTGGCGTATAAGGCATACATAAACAAAATCGATATAAGCGAAGAAAATGCTGATGAAATCAGTAAAATGCTTGATTCAACCACCGTGGATTATTACAATAACAATATCTATTTAGACGGTCAGAATGTGGAAGGCTTAATAAGAGATGAAATAATATCCATTCATGCCTCCAAAATATCCGCCCTGGGTATTGTCCGTAAAAAGATGGTTGATTTGCAAAGAAAAATTGCCGAAAACAAAAATGTAATATTAGACGGAAGAGATATAGGTACTGTTGTTTTTCCGGATGCCGATTTCAAATTTTTTGTTACAGCTTCCGAAGAAGTACGGGCTGTAAGAAGATATAATCAATTGATAAACGGCAACAAGGACATAGTTTTTGAAAATATCCTTGCCGATATAAAAAAACGTGATGAACAGGATTCCTCGAGGAAAAATTCTCCTTTGAAAATGGCTGATGATGCAATTTTAATAGATACCTCATATATGAGCTTAGAAGAAATATTGAATAAATTAACGGACATCATCGGAGGATGCAATGTTTTATAAAATAATAGTCTCCATACTTAAATTTCTGGTATTCATCGTCTTTGATTTAAAGGTTCACAATGCGGAAAGAATAAATGAAACGAAGGATGGCTTAATCGCCTGCGGCAATCACGTTTCAATGATTGATCCTGTTATACTTGCGGTTTCAACGAAGCGCCGGATTCATTTCATGGGTAAAAAAGAGCTGTTTGAAAATAAATTTTTAAGCTTTATTTTCAGAAGCCTGGGAGCCTTTCCTGTTGACAGACAGGGAACATCTTTATCAGCAATCAAAAGCTCGTTAAATGTGCTTAACCAACAGGAGGTACTCGGAATTTTCCCTGAGGGAACAAGAGTACATGAATATAATGAGGATAATGCCAAGCCGGGTATAGCTCTTATCGCAAATAAAGCTAAGGTCAACATTTTACCCTTCCGCATAAAGGGCACATACAAATTCAGAGGTAAAATTGAAATATTCTTCGGTGAAGAAACCGATTACTTTGAAGGCTTTGAGGGAAGGGCAAGCACTGAGAAATACACCGAAATAGGCAGACAGATATTGAGAGATATTTATAAATTGGATGACAGGTAGCAATATGAAAATTTACATATCTAAATATAATGGTTTCTGTTCGGGCGTAAAGATTGCCGTAGATAAGGCAAATAAAACGCTTGATAATGAAAAAAAGCTTTACAGTTATGGCGAAATAATACATAATAAAGATGTCATTGAAGAATTAGGCAGCAAGGGTCTGGAGGTAGTCGACAGCATACCGGACAATAACGACGCAAAATTATTGATACGGGCTCACGGCGTAGGTAAGCAGATTATTGATGAATTAAACGAAAAAAATGTTGACTTCATTGACGCAACATGTGTAAAAGTTAAAAATATACATAAAATAGTTGAAGAATGTAAGAATAACGGATACAATATAATAATTACCGGTGATAAAAATCATCCGGAGGTACTTGGAATATTAGGATGGTGCAACAATGAAGCTTTGGTGATAAGCACCGAGGAAGAATTTTCAGGTATTGAAATTGATTTGAACAAAAGGTATTGTTTAGTATCTCAAACGACATTTAATACGGAAACATTTCAAAAAATTGTTGATTTGATAGAAGAAAAAAGGTATATAAATATAGAAATACACAATACCATATGTGATGCAACAAGAAAAAGACAGGAAGCTACATTGGAGCTTGCTTCAAAATGTGATGTGATGCTCATAGTCGGCAGCAAAACCAGTTCAAATACTAAAAAATTATATGAGCTGAGTAAAAAAATATGCACAAACACATTCTTAATTGAAAATTATAAGGAAATACCTTATAACTATATTGATAAAAATACTATTGTGGGAGTATCCGCAGGAGCGTCAGCACCTGACAGGATAATTGAGGAGGTTATTAATATGTTGGAAAACCTAAATAACAACATGAATGAACAGGTTGAAAAAAACGAACAAGAAAATGCAGGAACTATGCGTGAATTGTTTGAAAATTATGGTGGAGTATCTTATATCAGAACTGGTGAAAGAGTTAAGGGAACCGTTATATATGTAAGTCCTGAAGCCATTTCTGTAAACATCAATTATAAATCAGATGGAATTATTACAAGAGACGAATATTCTTTATCAGAAGTTTCCGATTTAACTAAGGAAGTTAAAGAGGGAGACGAAATTGAAGCTCAGGTACTGAGAATAGCAGACCAGGACGGAAACGTTGTATTGACAAGAAAACCGTTGGAAGAAAGCAAAATCTGGAACGAGCTTGAAAAAATGAAAGACGAACATACCGTAATCGAAACAACTATAATCGAAGCTTCTCAATACGGTATTTACGGAAAAGTAAAAGGAATAAAAGGTTTCATACCGAGAAATCAGATTTCTGTACAAAGAAATGTTGATCCGTCAGAATATGTTGGCAAGGTTTTAAAGGTAAATGTACTTGAAACTAAGAACAACAAGGGAAGAAGACAATTAGTTTTAACATCAAGAGCTATTGAAAAGGCAGAAAAAGAAATAAGAGATAACGAAGCATGGGAAAACATCCAGGAAGGCGAAATATATGAAGGTGTGGTTAAAAATATCCAGGATTACGGCGCATTTGTTGAAATCGGCGGTATAGATGGATTACTTCACATCAATGAAATCGCATGGACAAGAATTAAACATCCTTCTGAAATTCTTAAAACAGGCGACAAAATAAGCGTAAAGGTAAAAAGCATAGACAAGGAAAACAAAAAGCTTTCATTGAGCTACAAGGCAACAGTAAAAAGCCCTTGGGCATTGTTCCTTGATAAGCATCAAAAAGGTGATGTTGTAACCGGCAAGGTTTCAAGAATCGTAGATTTCGGAGCTTTTGTTGATATAGACGGAATAGAGTGCCTGCTTCACATTAAGGATCTTGACTGGTCAAGAACTGAAAAGGTAACAGACGTATTGCAGGAAGGTCAGGAAGTAACTGCTAAGATATTAAATATCACCAGAAAAGACAGAAAAGTAAGCTTAGGAATGAAACAACTGACTGATCATCCGTTTGATGTCTACACTAAAAATATAAACAAGGATGATATTATACAAGTTGAAGTTACACGTATATTATTAGACGGAATACATGTAAGCGTAAACGGAAACATAGACAGCTTTATTCCTATTGCAAGAGTATCTGCAGAAAAACTGAGAACACCTGCTCAGGTGGTTAAGGTTGGCGAAGTTAAGGATGCCAAGGTTCTCGGAATAGATAATAAAGGCAAGAATCTGAGCCTGACACTTGTATTGGAAGATAAGGGCGATGAAGCAGTGAACAATGACAATGCTGCAGCTTATACGCCGGAAGAATCAAACTTCACTATAGGTGAATCCATAGGCTCTGCTCTTGAAGACCTGCTGAAGTAAAACAACAGAATGGCGATTGATTAGCTATTGATAAGCAATTGATGGGCGGTTGATTAAATCGCTTTTCAATTGCTTTTTTAATATAAAAGGAGGGTAAAATGTTAAAGGAATTTTTAATTGATGTATGCCAGAACCATTTTGTTTCGGGTTTTGAGCATATTAATGGCGATAAAATGATTAAATATTTTGAGCCATACACAGACACATGTGAAAAGGACAAGATTGGAAGCTACATTTTTAAATCAAACGGAACAAATGATACAAAAATAATGCTTTCGGCACACATAGATGAAATAGGTCTGATGATAACTAAAATATTGGATGACGGCTTCTTAAGCTTCACTCAGGTTGGAGGAATAAATCCCGCATCCCTTATTGCTCAGGATGTAATCATCCACGGCAGAGAGAATGTGTTCGGAGTAATAGGAATCAAACCTCCGCACGTAACATCCGCCGAAGACAGAGACAAGACATTTAAGTTGGATGAGCTGTACATAGACACAGGATATCCGAAGGAAATACTTGAAAAATTAGTAAGAATCGGAGATATTGCAACAGTAAAAAGAGAATTGGTGCCATTACAAGGCAATATGATAGCTGCAAAGGCATTTGACGACAAGGCCTGCATAGCGGTTATGCTGGAAACAGCAAAGGAATTGAAAAAAATGACTCATAAGAGCAGCATATACTATACATGCTCTGCACAGGAGGAGACAGGCTACAGAGGGGCATTTACAGCAAGTTATAAAATTAACCCCGATATAGCAATCATATTGGATGTAACCCACGGGAAAGCTCCGGAAATGAGCTCAGATGCTCCGATTTTGGGAAAGGGTCCCGCAGTTTGTATAGGGAGCAGACTGAATCCAAAGCTTACAAAAAAGTTCATTGAAGTATGCAAGAATTACAACTATCCGTTCCAGTATGAAGTGGCACCTGCCGCAACAGGAACGGACACAGAGGCTATACAAATAAACCGTGAAGGTGTCCCATGTATTTTATTATCAATTCCTCTGAGATACATGCATACATCTGTGGAAACCATAAGCCTTAAGGATGTGGAAATCACAGGCAGGGCTATAGCCCGGTTCATCAATGAAATCGATAATTCTGATTTGGAGGAAATATTATGTTTTTAAAAGAATTAACTGAACTTTCCGGCATATCAGGAAACGAATATGAAGTAAGAAATTATATAAAAAATAAATTGAATGAAATAGGCTGTGAGTTTTACGTTGATAAGATCGGCAATGTTATAGCACACAATAAGGGAAGAAAAAATAAAAAAATAATGGTTGCAGCTCACATGGATGAGGTTGGGCTGATTGTAACTCAAATTGATTCAGATGGATTTATTAAATTTGAAGCTGTTGGAGGCATAGACCAAAGGGTATTGAACTCAAAGGTCGTTTCCGTCGGTGAAAATAAAATTAACGGTGTTATCGGCTCAAAGGCTGTTCATCTGATGAAGAGTGAAGACAGAGAAAAATCAATTCCCATTGACAAGCTATATATAGACATAGGTACAGATTCAAAATCAGAAACCGAAAAGCTTGTGAGCATAGGTGATTATGTAACGTTTAAAAGTGATTATGTAGAGTTCGGTGAGGATTTAATAAAAGCCAAGGCTCTTGACGATCGTGCAGGCTGCAGTGCTTTATTAGAGCTTTTAAGCATGAAGCTTGATGCGGATTTTTACGGAGTATTCACCGTGATGGAGGAGGTTGGCTGCAGAGGAGCTCAGACAGCGGCATACAGTCTGGAGCCTGATTTCAGCATAGTCCTGGAGGGTACCATTTCCGCGGATATGCCTGAGGTGAAGGATCATTCCAAGGTAACTTTGATAGGCAAGGGAGCGGCAATTTCTTTAATGGACAGCTCCACTCTATATGATATAGATGAGGTCAGAAGAGTAGAAAAAATAGCATTGGAAAACAACATACCCTATCAGTTCAGAAGATCAGCAGCAGGGGGCAACGATGCCGGACCGATTCACAAAACAAAAAATGGTGCCAAGGTCATAGCTATATCAATTCCGTGCAGATACATTCATTCATCAATAAATGTAGCAAGCACCAATGACTACAACAGTGTCGTTCAATTAGCCAAATTAGTTATATCAGATAATCAGAAAGGGGAATAAAATGAATTATAACAGAGAATTAATGAAGAAGTTATCAGATTGCTTTTCTCCCTCAGGCAGAGAAAAAAATATAAGAGAATTAATCACAAATGAAATAAAGGATTATGCGGATGAAATAACCACAGACGCTTTGGGAAATTTAATCGCAAGAAAAAAAGGTAACGGTAAAAAAATATTATTCTCGGCTCACATGGATCAGATTGGTCTGATTATAACTCATGTCGATGAAAAAGGCTTCCTGAGATTTTCTAATGTAGGCGGAATAAAACCAAAGGAAATGCCGGGAATAAGAATGGTATTTGACAATGGCTTTGAAGGTGTTGTATGCTGCGAGGAAATCAAGGGCAAGGAAGAAATAACCATGAGCAAGCTGTTCCTTGATGTTGCTTCCACCAACAAGGATTTTGTGAACAGTAACTTTAAAATCGGTGATATGTGCGTATTTAAATCAGAATATTATGAAACAGAGGACTGCGTAGTTTGCAGAGCGGCAGATGACAGAATCGGATGCTACATACTTATTGAAGCTCTGAAAAATCAGCCTTCAACAGACAATGACATCTATTATGTATTTTCAGTACAGGAAGAGGTTGGATGCAGAGGTGCAAAGACAGCTGCTTATCAGATTAATCCGGATCTGGGAATAGCAGTCGATGTTACGTTAACCGGCGATTCGGAGAATGGCATAAAAATGGATGTTAAGCTCGGTGAAGGTGCAGCGATTAAAATAAAGGACGTATCCGTCATAACTCATCCGGATGTTAAAAACCTTTTAACTGACCTTGCCATAGAAAAAAACATTAAGTATCAGTATGAGGTTCTTGAGAGCGGCGGTACTGATGCAGGACCGATTCATTTATCAAGAGAGGGTGTGCCCAGCGGCTGTATTTCCATCCCGACAAGATGCATACATTCAGCAGGAGAAATTTTCAGCAAGTCAGACGTTATGGAATGCATCAAATTGGTTCAGGCAGTTACAGAAAAATAAAATATCAAAAGCGCCGGTTTTCACCTGCGCTTTTTAATATTATAAAAGTTTTTTTTTATTTGCTTGTATTATTTATTCTTAAGTAGTATCATTATATTGTAAAATATTTAACAATGTATTGTTAAAGCTTAAGGAGGAGTAATATGTTTAAAAAATTTACAAATGGCTGTGTTTATGTTATGAATAAATACTTGCCGGACGCATTTATTTTTGCAATCGTACTTACTATTATTACATTTATAGGCGGAGTAACTTTAACAGGGCAATCTCCGTTTCAGATGCTGCTTCACTGGGCCGGACCTAAAGGATTTTTCGGATTACTTTCTTTTACAATGCAAATGGTTTTAGTTCTTGTATTAGGAAGTGCAATGGCACAGGCAAGTGTATTCAAGAATTTTTTTAAAAAAGTGGCAAGAGCTGCTAAAACACCGGTCAGAGGAATTATGATTACTGCATTTATTTCCGTTGTAGCATGCTGGATTAACTGGGGATTTGGATTGGTTATAGGTGCGCTTCTGGCAAAAGAAATTGCACGGGAAGTAAAGGGGATAGACTACAGACTTCTTATTGCCACAGCTTATTCAGGATTCGTTGTATGGCATGGAGGTATATCCGGCTCCATACCCTTGCAGGTAGCTAATGAAGGAGCATTGGCGACTGTTGCACCGGAGATATTTGATAAAGCTTTTATCATTCCTACAAGTCAAACAATTTTCTCACCTATGAATCTGTTTATTTCAGGCATTATTATTGTTGGTCTTCCTTTTGTTTGTAAAGCGATGATGCCTGACAAAAAGCATACGATAGAGGTTTCTCCCGAATTACTGATAGAAAAAGAGGGGAGAAAAGAAGATCCAAGTAAATTTACACCGGCAGATAAAATGGAACGCAGTAAAATTCTATGGCTGATTACTTTGGCGATGGGATTTGCATACATCGTGTATAACTTCACCAAGGTAGGTCTTAATTTGAGCCTGGATTTTGTAAATTTCATATTTATGTATGTCGGGATACTTTTACATGGAAGCCTCAGAAAATATATTGATGCAATAACAGATGCAGCATCAAGTGCAGGGGGTATAATATTACAATTCCCGTTTTATGCAGGTATCATGGGTATGATGACGGGCTTGAATCCTGAAACAAATGTTTCTCTGGCAGGAGTTATATCAAACGCATTTGTAAGTATTTCAACAGCAAGAACATTCCCGCTGTTTACATTCTGGAGTGCCGGAATAGTTAACTTTTTCGTACCTTCAGGCGGCGGTCAGTGGGCAGTACAAGCACCTATAATGATGCCTGCAGGTGATGTGCTGGGTGTTCTTCCTTCCAAAACAGCAATGGCCATAGCATGGGGTGATGCATGGACAAATATGATACAACCCTTTTGGGCGCTCCCGGCACTTTCTATAGCAGGTCTGAGCGCAAGAGATATAATGGGTTACTGTGTAATTACGCTGTTATTCAGCGGGCTGATAATTTCTGCAGGACTCCTTATATTCTAAGAGCAGAGGCTTAATCCACCTTCGGGTGGATTTTTTTTGTATAAATTAATGCAAGTAAAAGTCACTCACGGCACTTTTTTAAATCTTGTCGTTTCCGCACTCATATGTTAAAATAAAATCAAACATAGGGGGTAATGAGATGAAGAGAATTTTTAAAAGCATTCTGAAATATATAGCAGTCCTTCTGATTGTATTAATTGTTATATGTATTATTTCTGTTATTGTATCAAAAGTCTACAATTTTCTGATGTCAAATGTATTTTATTATGCGGCTATGATTTCTTTTATTGTGGCATTCTTGTCAACTTCAGGCACTTCCAAAAGAATGTCCGACTCTTACCGCATTCATTCCGTAAGCGGTTCATCAAACTCCATCCATGATACTGAGAAAGAAGACATAAAGCAAAGAGACAGCAAATCTATAATTATGGTCTCTATGACCATTGTAGGTATAATTTTGATGGTAATAAGCAATATTTTGGCAAAATCCGGTTTATAGAAGAGCAACCGGAACTATTTGGCAATTTGATACGTCTAATTTACAAATAATATGATAATTGGGAGGTATCTTGTAATGTTAAAAAATATTAAAAGGATAATTGTTCTTACCGTTGCCGCTTCCATGCTTCTTATAACTTCATGTGTCCCGTCTGATGTTCCTGTAAAACCAAAATTTACAAAAAGCACTTATCCTGCGGTGGATGGCTCGACGGCAACAATACCGCTTTCAGAAAATTTAGCGGCACATCTTTTGTCCATGTCATCAGAGGAATCCAATGCATTTATAAAGCACAACACCACACACAGTGCATACATAAGACTGCTGCAAAGACAAGCAGACATAATTTTTGTTACGGAGCCCTCGGAGGATGAGCTTGCAATGGCAGAGGCTGAAGGTATTGAGCTTGAGGTTGTACCTGTAGTAAAGGAGGCCTTTGTTTTTCTGGTAAACAAGGATAATCCCGTAGACAACATATCTGCGGAAAATATTAAAAATATCTATCAGGGTAAAATCAAAAACTGGAATGAGCTGGGGGGACCGGATCTGGAAATAATAGCTTATCAAAGACCTGTAAACTCAGGCAGCCAGACGTTGATGCAAAGTATTGTAATGAAGGATCTTCCATTGGCTGATGCTCCCATGGAGCTGAGACCTTCTGCAATGATGGGACTTATTGAGGTTATTGCGTCTTACAGCAATTCAAAACAGGCCATAGGATATTCCGTATATTATTTCGCTAATTCAATGTACAACAAGGATACAGTCAAATTTGTAAATGTTGATGGGGTTGAGCCGAACAACAATAATATTTCAAATGATAGGTATCCCTTTTCAAGTGCATACTACGCTGTTTTAAGAAAAGATGAGCCTCAAAACTCAGATGCCAGAAAATTATTAGACTTCTTATTGTCTGAGGAAGGACAGAAGCTTGCAACAGACAGCGGTTATGTTCCCTTAAGGCAGGTGGAAAATGAAAAATAGAATTTTATTTTTACCTGTACTTTTAATACTTATATTTGTACTTGCTTCATGCAGCTTAACAGATGATAAAGATAAAACCGGGCAGCTTTCAAATCCGGAAATTAGTGATGATAATTATGAGGATGAACCAGAGTTGGACATAATGCCGTTCAGGGAAAGAAAATTCATATATAAAAACGGGCTTGAGATTGAACATATCAGCATAGATTCCGATGAGGATGATAAGAGTGTATGGAAACACTATCCCAGATTGAGCGGCTTGATTGATAAAGAAGCAGAAAAGAAAATAAATGATGAAATTGAAAATCAAATTGATAAAAAAATAAGCGAGGCAGAAAGCTATGCTGCACCAAAATTAACTGATAACAAAATTCAGTCAGTATCCTCATGGGCACATATAGAGTACAACTGCAACAATGTGATTTTTATTAATTACAACTCTGACATAACCTACGGTACAGATACATTTTCCGAGAGCAAATATTTTTCCGAATGCATAGGATATGACTTAAATACAGGAAATACGATAGGCTTAAAAGATTTATTCAAAAGCGGATTGGACTATAGTAGGATTTTGAATGATCTCATTTATATGGAAATAATCAAACTGAACTATGATGACCCTGACTCCTTCTACATGTACAGACCATTTCAGGGCATACGGGAGAATCAGAGCTTTTCATTCAGCGAGTACTATCTTAAAATTATAATTGATGAGAAAAATGATGAGTTTAATACAAGTTATGACAAGCTTTACATATATATTACAATGAAGGATATAGGAGATTATCTTGCCATTTTTGACAGATATTTTGACGAAGGGAAAAACATATATGAAAATGACCGGATAAAATTGTTTATGCCTAATTTTGCCGGCTACAGTGCATATGACATTGTCAGGGAGCATGAAGAAAAATACTATATTGATATTGAAATTGGAGAGTTTTACGGCATAGAGGATATTGAAACAAAGAAATTACTCAATGAAGCCGTTTCTCCGCACTTCGATGCTGACGGCTTCAGAGAAAGGGCAAAAGCATACTCCGGAACATATTACGGAGGATTATACCATTATATTAAAATACATATGGATAACGGAGGTTACATAAGTCTGAATGCTTTTTCTGACAAAAATGAACTTGATGCAGCAGAATCGCATATTGAATATGTTAATTTTGATTTAAACAACAATAAATTTATGACACTTAAGGATCTCTTCGTGGACGGATTTGATTACAAGACTGCCATTTGGGAAATTCTAAAAAATAATCCGGATTATAGAATACCTGAAACTATCTTTTTAAAAGGCAAAGAAATACTGATGTCTGAAAACGAATTTAATTTCAGTCATAATTCCCTTTTAATTTATCTGTATCAGGACGATATGCATACGTACAACAGTTGGATAGAGTACAAGGATATAGGATATGAAAACATATCAATTTTTCAATAATAACCCGGAGGTTTGTATGAAAAAAACAATACTTATATTTTCTGTTTTTGTATTTTTTCTGTTGTTAACCGGCTGCAATAAGCCTGATACAACGGAAGCGGAATCAATCTATTTAACCGAAATTTATGATAATGTTGAAGTAATGTTTTATAAGGATAATGAAACCAAACATCCTTATGCGTCAATATTTAACGTTGAAGATGACGGAAGGAGGAGCTTTATAACATATGTTGATTTTTATGACATGCATGCATCAGATAATGAAAAAATAACGATGGGTGCAAGCTACGGACACAAGTCAATGAATCAACCGGACTTCATGCTCCAATACGGAGTAATAAACGATACTCAGATAGAGAAAGTAAAGTTATACATGTTTGGCAATTCTGAGTATGACAGATATGCGGAAACAATCAATATGGACGGAATAAGAGTATGGTATACATTTTTAGATGTCAATAATCTGTTTTTTAATATTCAGGAGGGTATCTCAGAAAGAGGAGATATTGTTTACACCAACGACCCGGCTTTTTCAAATATTATAAATAAAGGCTTATAATCCGGTTAAATTCCGTGGGAGGTTAATATGTTAATTATAAGGGACATACCATTCAGTCAGTCTTCACTTATTAAAGATTTATGGGAAAAGAACAGAAAATATCACGAAAATATTTCGGAGCACTTTGGATTTTTGTATGCCAATCTGATTTTTGAAGAAAGAATAAATGCCTTTGGTATGTTTGACGACAAACATATTAAAATTTCCATAGCAGAAGTCAACGGCAATTTATGCGGTTATTGTATTTCAACCTTTGAAGGAGCAGCCGGAGAAACGCATACTTTGCATGTGGATAAAAGTGAACGAGGAAGCGGAATAGGCAGAAAACTAATGGAAGAGCACATAAGCTGGATGAAAAACAACGGCTGCAAAGACATCAATATAACTGTTTCCGTTGAAAATATAAACACCATAGAATTTTATAAATCTTTAGGTTTCAAACCAAACACCATCGAAATGAAGTTAGCAGACAGAGAGGACGGTTCTCTATGTCTATAGATTGCATAAAGGTATAAGCAAACTAATAATGGTATATATAGAATAATATCACAAATTATGGGAGATAATAATTTGTGATATTTTTTATTGAGCATTGGGGAGGTATTATGAAGGTTGGAATTCCTAAAGGATTGTTATATTACAAATATCATCCTTTTTTAATTACTTTTTTTAAGGAGTTAGGCGCAAATGTAATTGTATCGGAGGATACGAACAAAAAAATCCTTGATTTGGGAGTGAAATATGCGGTGGATGAAGCTTGTCTGCCCATAAAAGTATTTCATGGTCATGTAGCTGCTTTACGGGACAAATGCGATGTGATTGTCATTCCACGCATCATGCAGATCAGGAAGAACGAATACATATGTCCGAAATTTTGCGGTCTGCCTGAAATGGTGTTAAATAGTATTGACGGCATGCCTTTGGCTGTAACAGAGCCTATTTATACCTTTGATAAAAGGAAGCTGTATCATTGGGCCAAGGCTGCAGGGAAAAAGATTACAGGCAATGAATTTAAAATTAAGCATGCATTTTTAAAAGCGTATGAAGAGCAGCTAAGCTACACCTCCGGAATTCTGGACGAGGATTATGATATTAAAATTGCATTGGTTGGTCATCCTTACAACATATATGATAATTTTGTAAACATGAACCTGATAAACAAGCTGAACAAGCTTGGTGTAGGAGTAGAAACCATGGAATTTACACAGGAATTCTTAATAGGTCTGGAAATCAATAATTTATATAAGCGTCCGTTCTGGACCTTTGCAAGAGAAAATTATGGTTTTGCCGTAAATGCTTCAAAAGAAAAAAGAGTGGACGGAATCATATATGTATCTTCATTTAACTGCGGTATAGATTCCGTAATAATTGAGTTGATAAAAGATAAAATAGGAAGCTTCCCATTTTTAACGCTTAAGGTTGATGAGCATACCGGAGAAGCAGGTGTAGATACAAGGATAGAAGCATTTACAGACATGCTTGAAAGGAGAATAACAAATGAAGGTAACATTCCCACACATGGGTAATGTATATTTGGCTGCAAAGGCATTGTTTGACGGTCTCGGAATAGATTATGTAATACCACCTAAAAACAATAAGGAGGCTCTTGATATAGGTACGCTGCATTCTCCCGAGGAAATGTGCCTGCCATTCAAGCTGATGATAGGAAATTATGTCCAGGCAATACAAAAGGGTGCCGACACAATAATAATAGTAGGAAGCTGCGGACCGTGCCGTTTCGGAGAATATTGCGAGCTTCAGATGAATATCATGAAAAGCATGGGATATGATTTGAATTTTATCGTTATAGATTATCCCAAGGATATAGGTATTAAGGAACTGTACAGACGTATTAACCAGATTTCTTCCCAAAGCAGCAAAAGTACAATTGAGAAGATGAGAGCTTTAAATGCAAGTTTAAGAGTAATAAGACTGATTGACGAAATAGAGGAAGCAGCGCACATGTTTGCCGGATATGAGCGAAACAGAGGCGACTGCAAGCATACTTTAAACAAATGTAAGGAAGAAGCTCTGAAGTGTAAAACACCAAATGAGATGATAAATCTGCTTATATCCTATAAGGAGAAAATCAGTCACATACCCGTGGATATAAATAAAAACCCATTAAAAATTGCTGTAATAGGGGAGATTTACACCGTTATCGAGCCATATACAAATTTTTCAATAGAGGAAAAGCTGATGGATTACGGTGTTTCTTCTCTCAGAGGTCTCACCCCAAGCTGGTGGGTAAAAAACGCATTAATGAGTCCTTTAAAAATCAATTCCTTAACCATAAAGAGGAATGCAAAAAAATATCTTCCGCTATCAATAGGCGGGCATGCAATCGAGTGTGTAGGTGAAGCGGTAACAGCAGCCAATGAGGGGTATGACGGCGCAATTCAGATATTTCCTATGGGATGTATGCCTGAAATAGTTTCAAAATCAATTCTTCCGACAATTTCTAAGGATCTGAATTTTCCGATTATGTCATTGGTTGTGGATGATATGGATGGTGAAGCAGGCTACATTACAAGAATTGAAGCATTTATAGACTTGCTTGAAAGGAGAAGAGAAAGTGTATTACTTAGGTGTTGATGTAGGTTCTGTAAGTACGGATATTGTACTGCTGGATGAATATATGACAGTCAGGGAAAAAATATATTTACGAACAAAGGGAAACCCCATAAAAGCAATCCAGGACGGATTTAAGCTTTTAAAAAATAAATATGATAAGACGGAAATCGCCGCTGCGGGAACAACCGGCAGCGGGAGAATGATAGCCTCCGCTATGATAGGCGGGGATGCCGTCAAAAACGAAATAACGACTCATGCCACAGCAGCATTGGAGTTTGATGAGGATGTAAAAACAATAATTGAAATAGGCGGGCAGGATTCGAAAATAATAATATTAAATAACGGTATAGTATCTGATTTTGCCATGAATACTGTATGTGCCGCAGGTACCGGATCCTTTTTAGACAGACAGGCAGAAAGGCTGGATATCCCTATCGAGGAATTCGGAGACTATGCTCTCAGAGCGAAAAGTACAGTAAGAATTGCCGGCAGATGTGCTGTATTTGCAGAATCTGACATGATCCATAAGCAGCAGCTGGGCTACAATCAATCCGAAATAATCAGGGGACTTTGCGATGCACTCGTAAGAAATTATCTGAACAATATAGGCAAGGGCAAGACAATACTGCCTAAGGTTTTATTTCAGGGAGGAGTTGCGGCAAATAGTGGCATGAAGACAGCCTTTGAAAGTACGTTAGGCTTTGAAATTTATGTTCCCGAGCATTACAACATGATGGGTGCCATAGGTGCTGCGATCATAGCAAGAAAGGCAGTAAAAAAAGCGGGAGTGACAAATTTCCGGGGATTTGAGCTTGCAAACAGTAATATAATTTCAAAAAGCTTTGAATGCGAAGGCTGTGCCAACAAGTGTGAGGTAGTCAGACTTTATGAAAATAATGCAGTCATAGGTTATTTTGGTGACAGATGTGGCAGATGGAGCAGTAAGACTATACGTTCATCTGATGATTTGTTGGCATAAAAAAACCGGATTATCCGGTTTTTTTATATCTCATCTTCTACATCAAGTGCTTCAACCAGCACTACATCTTCATTTCTTTCCTGGAAGCTTTTTAAAGCGTATGCATTTGTAAACAGCAATACCGGTCTTTCATAATGATCATATACCAGCATGCACCTTGAATTCTGATATTTCTTCAGGCTTTCGGGGTCATCCGTTTTTACCCATCGTGCAACAGAAAAATCAATGCTCTCCATACGGATATCCGTATTGTATTCGTTCACCAGCCTGTATTCAAATACTTCAAACTGTAACACACCGACAGCTCCGAGAACAACCTCGTTGTATTCGTTCTTATAAACCTGAATAGCACCTTCCTGAGCCAATTGCTCGACACCCTTCTGGAAGTTCTTTCCCTTTAAGGAGTTCTTTGCGCTTACCCTGCAGAATAATTCCGGAGGGAATGTAGGAAGAGGTTCAAAAAATATCTTTTCCTTGCTGTTGGTCAAAGTATCACCAATCTGGAAATTTCCCGAATCATATATACCTATTACATCTCCGGCATATGCCGTGTCAACAGTCTCTCTTTCATTAGCCATAAGGTGTGTGGACTGACTCAGCTTCATTTGCTTTCCGGTTCGCGACAAGGTTACGTTCATGCCTCTGACAAATGTACCGGAGCATATTCTTAAAAATGCAAGACGGTCACGGTGATTAGGATCCATGTTAGCCTGAATTTTAAATATGAAGCCTGTGAATTCCTCATCCGTCGGTTCAACATATCCCGTTGTGGTTTTTCTTTTTGATGGAGGAGGGGATATCTGAAGGAAATGCTCTAAAAATTCTGTTACGCCAAAATCCGCAAGCGCAGAGCCGAAAAATACCGGAGATAATTTTCCCCGCTTTATCAGTTCCAGGTCAAACTCGTTGCCGGCTCCCTCAAGGAGCTCCATTGCATATCTTAAATTTTCCAGATTCGCCTGACTCAGAACACCTTCGAGCTTTGAGGACCTAACTTTTTCTTCTCCTAAATATATTTGTTCCTTTTTCTTAAACAGATATACCGTATTTTTTAATATGTCATATATGCCTTCAAATTCTTTTCCACAGCCTATAGGCCACGTTACGGCAACTGACGGAAGTCCCAGCACGTCCTCTAATTCCTGCATTGAATCAAGAGGGTCTTTGGCTTCACGGTCAAGCTTATTTATGAACGTGAATATGGGAATGCCTCTCATGCTGCAAACCTGAAACAACTTTTTTGTTTGTGCTTCTATACCCTTGGCAGCATCTATAACCATTACGGCACTGTCAACAGAGGTTAAAATACGATAAGTATCCTCACCGAAGTCATTGTGACCGGGAGTATCCATTATGGATATAACCTTGTCATTATATTCAAATTGCATAACGGAGGATGTGACAGAAATACCACGCTGCTTTTCTATTTCCATCCAGTCCGATTTGGCAAATTTAGAATTTTTTCTTGCTCTTACTGTTCCCGCTTCACGTATTGCACCGCCGTGGAGCAGAAGTTTTTCAGTCAAGGTAGTCTTACCGGCATCGGGATGCGATATTATACCGAAAATTCGTCTTTTGTTAATTAAATCTATGTTATTCATGATTATCCTTTCTAATTTTAATCCAATACTACCTTGCTATTTTACATTATATATTGAAAAAATAAAAGTTATTTTTTAAGTTTGTTTCATCACATAAAATATTGAATATAAAAGTTAAAACGGAAAGCAAATTATAGCTTTCCGTTTTATTTAATTTAAATATAATTTAATCGCGGCAAATTGGTTCTTCAATTCCTGTCGCAACATTTACACGATGCTTATGTCCGTCATTGCAGGTCGTACATCCCTCCATGAGATGTATATGATTTCCACAGCCGGTAGGGATGGCCGGTCCTGTTTTTCCGATAAGCTTGTGGCAATGGCAATCCACAATATCGGTTATAATACAAACTTCATGTACGTGACTGTTTCCGCATGGGATTATTTTTCCGGCTATACCTTCAAAGCAATGCTTGTGTAAATCACATCTCAGTCCCCCTAATTCAACAAAGCCTTCTGCCGGATGAATATGGGGAGGAATTTTATCGTGACAACATTTATTATTAAAGAACATATGGCATACTTCCTTTTTATATTTTATTATCATTATCATTGGTGGACTTACAGTATAATATGTCATGGAAAACAGTTTGTTCACAAAATTCGACATTAATAATCTAGATTTTAAATAATTATTGAACAAGATGTTATAAAATGATATAATATTCGGGATATATCAGACATAGAAAGTTGGTTAAAATGAAGAATACAGAAATAAAAAACGCTGAAAATACAAAATTAGCAGGCGATAGAATTATAGAGCTGAGAAATAACAACGAACAATATTTTATAATGAACGGCAGAAAAAAAACGTATCACATATTGACATACGGATGCCAGATGAACGAGCATGATTCGGAAAAAATAGGAGGTATGCTTACTTCCATAGGCTACGAGGAAACTGATGACGATAAAAATGCAGATTTAGTAATATTCAACACGTGTCTCATAAGAGAAAATGCAGAGCTTAAGGTGTTTGGAAAGCTTGGAGAGGTTAAAGGCTTAAAAAGAAATAAGCCTGATATGCTGGTGGCAGTTTGCGGCTGTATGATGCAAAAGGATGAAATGAGACAAAAGCTGTTAAAATCATTTTCTTTTGTGGATATAGTATTTGGAACTAACACAATCCAGGAGCTTCCGGACCTGATATACGAGGTTGAGGTAAACAAGAAAAAGGGTATTGATGTAGTAGAAAACTCCGAGTTGATTTATGAAAATATGCCTAAAATGCGCAAGTTTAAATATAAGGCATTAGTCAATATAACCTACGGCTGCAATAATTTCTGCACATACTGTGTTGTTCCGTATGTAAGAGGCAGGGAAAAGAGCAGAGAACCAAATGAAATAATCAATGAAGTAAGATTGTTGGCAGAGGACGGCTGCAAGGAAATAACCCTATTAGGTCAGAATGTAAACTCTTACGGAGCTAATTTAGAAAACAAAATTACATTTGCGGAATTACTTTATGAACTGAATAAAATAGACGGTATAGAGCGTATACGTTTCATGACATCTCACCCAAAGGATCTGACGGATGATTTGATCAGGGTAATAAAGGAATGCCCCAAGGTTTGTAACCATGTGCATCTGCCTGTACAAGCCGGAAGCAACGATGTCTTAAAAAGAATGAACCGTAAATATACCAAGGAACACTATTTAGGTCTTGTGGATAAGCTGAAAAAGGAAATACCCGATGTTGCAATAACTACGGATATTATTGTGGGCTTCCCGGGAGAAACTGAAGAGGATTTCCTTGAAACGGTTGATATTGTTAAAAGGGTTCAGTATGATTCTGCATTCACCTTCCTTTATTCTGTCAGAGAGGGAACAAAGGCTGCGGAAATGGAGGATCAGGTTCCCGACGATGTGAAGCATGACCGCTTCGACAGACTGCTGGATGTTTTGTATCCCATAGTCCTGGAGAGAAACAGCGAGTGCATAGGCAGGGTATATCCTGTATTGGTTGAATCTGTAAGCAAGACAGGCAACAATTATCTGACAGGCAGGACTGAGCATTTCAGATTGGTTCATTTCGCCGGAAGCGAAGATTTGATAGGTCAGATAGTTAATATAAAAATAACAAACGTAAAAACATTCCATATGGAAGGACAGATTATATAGGAAAGGGGACACACCTCTAATATAGGGATAGGCTCTGATGATAAAGAGGAATGTCCCCAACTTAGTGAGAGAAGAAAATATGGCTAAATATACACCTATGATGGAACAATACCTTGGTATCAAGGAACAATATAAGGATTGCATTCTTTTATATCGTCTCGGTGATTTTTATGAAATGTTTTTTGAAGATGCTATTACTGCTTCAAAGGTTTTGGAAATTGCTCTGACGGGCAGAGATTGCGGACAGGAAGAAAGAGCCCCCATGTGCGGAGTTCCTTTTCATGCCGTCGACAACTACATTTCAAGATTGATTGAAAACGGCTACAAGGTTGCTATATGCGAGCAAATGGAGGATCCCTCTGTAGCTAAGGGCATAGTTAGGCGTGACGTTGTCAGGGTTATAACCCCAGGAACTATAATAGATCAGAATATGCTGGATGAAAAGAGCAACAATTATTTAGCCTGCATATATCTTGACAAGGGCTTTGGCCTGTCTTATGTGGATATCTCCACAGGAGATGTATATGTAACGGAAAATATTTCACTCAGCGATTTTGATGCGAACAATGAAAACAAATATGTCATGCTCAAGGAGGAAATCAGTAAGATAAATCCATCCGAAGTTATTTCAAATACTATGACAGAAAATGATTTTATTGATTCCATGATAACCGTTGTCAATACACCAAGCTATGCAGAATGCAAGACAATCATATTGAAGCACTTCAATGTTGTTTCTTTGGACAGCTTTGGCATGTCAGACAACAATAATGCTGTTTTCTCACTGGCAATTCTCATTAACTACTTAAATCAGACACAGAAAACATCCCTCGAGCACATCAGCAAGCTCCATTTTTACAACATGGGAGAATATCTGTACCTGGATTCAAGTACCAGAAAAAATCTAGAGCTCATTGAAACAGTCCGGGGAAAAAAGGGACAAGGTACTCTATACAATGTATTGGATTATACACAGACAGCCATGGGCGGCAGACTTCTTAAGAAATGGATAGAGGAACCTCTGAAAAATATAAATAACATAAACAGCCGCCTTGATGCGGTGGAAGAGCTGTTCAACAATGTTATGGTATCCAACAATATAAAGGAATACTTAAAAAGCATTTACGATATTGAACGACTCATAAGCAGAATTGTTTACGGAAACTGCAACGGCAGGGATTTAAACGCTCTGAAGCAGTCTGTACGCAGTTTGCCTGACTTGAAAATTGAAATATCCGAACTCTCGTCACCCATGTTTAAAAACATATATGAACGCCTTGATACTTTAAGCGACATATATGAATTAATAGACAGTGCCATAGTTGAGGAGCCCCCCATTGGGGTTAAGGAAGGCGGAATAATCAAAGCGGGCTACGACAGTGAGCTTGATGAAATAAAAGAGATAACCATACACGGCAAGAACTGGATTTCCGAGCTACAGAGCAAGGAAAGGGAAGAGACCGGCATTAAAAACCTGAAGATAGGCTACACAAAAATTTTCGGATACTATCTTGAAGTTACTAAATCATATATGAACTTGGTTCCCGATTATTACATAAGAAAGCAGACATTGGCTAACTGCGAAAGATATGTGACTCCTGAATTGAAGGAAATGGAAGCAAAGATACTGAATGCCGATGAGCTGATGATCAAGCTTGAATATGAGCTGTTCATGAAAATCAGACAGCAGATAAAAGAACAGGTCAACCGTATTCAGGAAACGGCTTACAATGTTGCATTAATGGATGTTTTAAATTCACTGAGCATTGCTGCGGTTAAAAACAACTATACGAGACCGTCCATGAATAATAAGGGCTACATCAAAATAACCGAAGGACGTCATCCTGTTATAGAGAAAATAATGAAGAATGATATTTTCGTTCCCAACGACACATACATAGACAACAAGGAGCACAGAATGTCAATCATAACAGGTCCCAATATGGCAGGTAAGTCCACATACATGAGACAGGTTGCATTGATAGCGCTTCTTTCCCACATAGGAAGCTTCATACCTGCCAAGGAGGCAGAAATATGCGTACTTGACAAAATATTTACACGCGTGGGAGCATCTGATGATCTGTCCCAGGGTCAAAGTACCTTCATGGTTGAAATGAGTGAGGTTTCAAACATCCTGAATAACGCAACGGAAAACAGCCTGTTGATCCTTGATGAAATCGGAAGAGGTACAAGCACCTATGACGGTCTGAGCATAGCATGGAGTGTGGTTGAATACATAACTAAAAAAATAAAGGCAAAGACTCTTTTTGCCACCCATTATCACGAGTTATCCGAGCTTGAAAGCAAGCTGAAAAGCGTGAAAAATTATCGCATACTTATAAAGGAATCCGATGATAAAATTATATTTTTGAGAAAAATTGCCGAAGGCAGCGTAGACAGAAGCTACGGTATACAGGTTGCCAATCTGGCAGGACTGCCCGGTGAGGTCATAGCAAGGGCTAAGGAAATATTGGCGCAGCTGGACGAAAGCGACATAAACAAACCTTTCGCAAAAAAGAAAAAGGACAGGATAACAGATACATTCCAGGTATCACTATTCAATGAGGACCCGGTTGAAAACAGCAAGAATAAAGAATACAAGGAATTGACCGACAGCATTAAAAATATAGATATAGACAATGTAACACCGGTTAAAGCATTCACACTGTTAAATGAGCTGATAGATAAGGCAAGACATATTTAAGAAGGTATATTATGGCTAAAATACATTTGTTAGACAATGAAACCATAAACAAAATAGCTGCAGGTGAGGTTATAGAAAGCCCTAAATCAATTGTTAAGGAATTGGTTGAAAATTCAATTGATGCGGGAGCAGACGAAATCACCGTTGAAATTAAAAACGGCGGCAAAAGCTTAATACGCATAACCGATAACGGCAAGGGTATAGAAAGAGACGAGGTTGAGGATGCCTTCAAGAGGCATTGCACAAGTAAAATATCCACCTCTGATGATCTGAATACACTGTATACCTTGGGCTTCAGAGGTGAAGCTTTGGCAAGCATAGCTTCGGTTTCACATGTGGAGCTCATCACCCGTACTTCTGACGACAGCTACGGTACAAAAATAAGCCTCACAAGCGGAGAAATTGTATCGAAAGAGGATATAGGATGCCCGGTCGGTACGATTATAACCGTGACTGATTTGTTTTTCAATGTCCCGGCAAGAAAAAAGTTTTTGAAAAGTGATGCGTCAGAAAGCGGCAGCATCAATGAAATTGTTGTGTCATTGGCACTCAGCAAGGAAAACATATCATTTAAGTACATCAACAGCGGCAATGTGGTATTCAGAACACCTAAGACCAACAACTTTTTAAATACAATATCCAGCCTGTATGAAAAGGATTTGTATAATTCATTATTGAATGTCAATTACGAAAATAATGGTATTATTATCACCGGATTTACCACTAATTTAAATTACTACAGGGGAACCAGAAAGCAACAGATAGTATTTGTAAATTCAAGGCTGATAAAGCATAAGAGAATCAACTATTTTATAGAAGCGGCATACAACACATTGCTTCCAAAGGACAAATATCCCGCATGCTTTCTCAAAATAGAAATTGACCCTTCCTTAGTTGATGTCAACGTTCATCCGGCTAAAACGGAAATTAGATTCCAGAATGAGGACAGCGTATTAAATGAGGTCAAGAGGGCTGTTTATTCTACTCTTAATGCAAATAATATAATGAAGGAAGTCAGGAAGGAAACAATAGTCCACGACTATACTGATAACAAGGTAAAAAATAATTTATTCGAGATATTTGAGAAAAATGACATAAAACCCGATGTTAAAAAGGATGCATTTGATTATAATAATGATGATTATACAAACATTAAAATAACGGAAGTAAATATCGGCAAATCCGATAAAGAAAAAATCAATATATTTGATGATGCAATTGATAAAATTAAAGATTCTTACTCTGAACAGGAAATCAAAACAGAAATTCAGTATAAAACAGAAGTAAAAGATGAGCAGGTTCAGGAAAGCTTCATAGAAATATCAAAGAGTGAAAGTAAGCTTCCGGAGCTTTCAGTTGCAGGTATTTTGATGGATACGTACATAATATGCGAAAATATCGAAAAAACAGAAATGTACATGATTGACCAGCATGCCGCACATGAAAGAATCAACTATGAAAGGTTTTTAAACCAATACAACAATAGGGAAATACTTCTTCAGGAAATGATTGTTCCTGAAGTAATCAATTTATCCTATGATGATTACCAGACAACCATGAATAATGCAGAAATTTTTAATGATTTGGGTTTTTTCATTGAAAATTTTGGGATTAATGCTATACTTATAAATAGTATCCCGTCTATTTTCAAAAATTCAAACATCAAAGATATTTTCTATACCATCCTTGATTCATTAAAAAATACAAGCAATATAAATTTAGAATTGGATAAAATAATAAAAAATGCCTGTGTAAAATCCGT
>JAFACY010000267.1 GCA_023425285.1 Bacillota bacterium | reverse complement strand
GGTTATACATTATGCCTGACTATCAGAATCCTACAACTCATACTATGTCTTTATCATGCAGAAAGATGATTGCAAAAATTGCAAAGGAGAAAAATTTGATTATAATTGAGGATGGAGCTCATAGTTTGTTAAATGAGAATCCTCTCCCTGCTGTTGCTGCATTTGCACCGGAGCACACAATCTATATTGCAGGCTTATCTAAAACAGTAGCTCCGGGATTCAGGCTTGCTTACATAGTGTCGCCGTTACATTGGAAGACTATACTCTCGGATGCACTTTACAATATAAATCTATCTTTGTCACCGTTTCTTACAGAGCTTACTTCACGTATGATTGCATCTAAATCGGCTGACAGAATAATTGAGGAGCACAGACAATTGACAATAAACAGAAATCGTCTTGCCAATCAATATTTTCCAAAGCATTTATTGATTGGCTCGGATGAATGTATTTTCAGATGGCTGCTGCTTCCGGAAAAATATACCGGAAATGAGTTTGAGAAACTTGCACGACAGGCAGGAGTTCAGGTTTATGCATCAGAACGTTTTGCTGTTGGTAAGGTTAAGCCTCCATCAGCTGTCAGAATAGTTGTTACAA
This sequence comes from Bacillota bacterium, assembly GCA_023425285.1. Lineage (GTDB taxonomy): Bacteria > Bacillota > Clostridia > Tissierellales > Sedimentibacteraceae > Sedimentibacter. The sequence goes on along the minus strand of JAFACY010000267.1, from coordinate 3,289 downwards.
CTCCCGAAACTGTTGATGAGCTGCAAACGGGTCTTGAGATTTTAAAAGGATTGCTTTCTGATTGATATTTAACTTCAAGAAAAAAGAAATTGTGCTGCACACAATTGTATGATTGTATGCAGTGTTATTTTTTGCTAAAATATATTTCAATAATAAATATTTTTTGGGTGCAAATATAGAATTAATAGGAGTGGTAAAATGAAAACAATAAATATAAAACAGGTTGATGCTTTTACAACAACACCTCTTACCGGCAATCCTGCAGGGGTCGTCATAGATGCTGCGACGTTGAATGATGACGAAAAATTAAAGATTGCAATGGAAATGAATTTATCTGAAACAGCATTTGTTTCACCTTCTGAGATTGCTGACTTTAAAGTGCAATTTTTCACTCCAAAGTTTGAAGTTGATTTGTGTGGTCATGCCACTATTGGTACATTTGCAGCATTGTATGAAGAGAAAATGCTTAATTTAAATAAAAGTATATTTTTTCAGGAAACTAAAGCAGGTGTGTTGCCCGTTGAACTAACAGACATAAATGGTGAAAAAGTATTCAGGATGACGCAGTTGCCGCCTAAATTTGAACATATCGACATGGATAAAAGCAGCATTGCAATGCTTATTGGTCTCAGCGAGGATGACCTGATAGAAATTCCTGCTATGAGAGTAAATACGGGACTGTGGTGGTTAGTGTTTGGTGTCAGGAGCTTAGATAAGCTGATGAATGCAAAGCTGAATTTTATAGCCATCGAAGAGGTTAGTAAAAAGCACAACATAATCGGTATAACTCCGTTTTGTCTTGAAACAGCAAATGAGAAATATGATTATCATATGAGAGCAAGCGCACCCTTGGCGGGAGCTGTGGAAGATCCTGTCTGTGGCACCGGTAATGGATGCGTTGCATCATATATTATTCGTAATCAACTGATGGAATGCAATGAAAGTATAGATTTAATCGGCGAAGAGGGTTTGGAAATAAACAGACCGGGATGTGCATATGTGTCCGTTTCAAAACAAGGTGATGAAATATGTGAAATAAAGGTAGGCGGTACCGCTGTAACGGTATTAGAAGGTACTATGAGGCTGGAATAAATTTATAAAATCAAAGGAGCGCCAAAAAAATATATGGTGCTTTTTTAATTCGGAGATTTTGGGAAGAATAAATATAACTTTTGATTTTTTGCCAGAATAATGTATAATATAATTGATATATGTCTGATACTGCAAATATAGGAGATTTTTATGAACAATCGTATTTACAAAAAAGGGCTTGCGGTTGTTTTAATCATTGCATTATTAATTATGGCTTACTTGGGGATTAAACTTTCAAGCAAGGAAAAAAGCATTGCATTTAGTGAAAATATCGGTGAAAGCATTGTTGCGGATAATGCAGAAGAGAAAAAGCCGGAATGTATATTTGTTGATATTGACGGTGCCGTAAATTGTCCCGGTGTGTATGAGCTCAGGGACGGGTGCAGGGTCAACGATGCAATAGTAATGGCAGGAGGACTTACTGATAAGGCGTATACCAAAAATCTCAATAAAGCAAGACTGCTTGTTGACGGTGAAAAGATATATGTTTTAAATGATGAAGAAATAAACGAAATAAATTCTGAAAACAGTAAATTAATCAATATAAATACTGCATCCGAGGAAGTGCTAAAGACATTACCCGGTATTGGTGATGCTTATGCTCAGAGGATTATAGATTACAGAAGTAAAAAATCCTTCGGATCAATAGAGGAAATTAAACAAATAAGCGGGATCGGTGAAAAAACATTTGAAAAAATGAAAGAACTGATAACGATAGGGGAACAATAGAGAAACGAGAGGTGAAATTATGTCGAGAGATGAAATACGTCTTACACAGATGACAAAGGCTTCTGGCTGAGCCGCCAAAATAGGTCCTAAGACCCTTGCTCAGGTTCTGAGCAAGCTGCCAAAATTTACAAACGATAAATTGATTGTCGGACTGGAAACGTCGGATGATGCCTGTGTATATAAAATAAATGATGATATAGCTATGATACAGACGGTTGACTTTTTTACGCCGGTTGTGGATGACCCGTACACCTTCGGGCAGATTGCTGCGGCAAATTCTCTGAGTGATATTTATGCCATGGGGGGAGAGCCTGCTCTGGCGTTAAATATAATAGGGTTTCCGAACTGTCTCGATCCTGATGTCATGGCGGAAATATTAAAGGGCGGTGCTTCAAAGGTTATGGAAGCGGGAGCCACTATTGCAGGCGGTCATTCAGTAGAGGATGATGAGCCAAAATATGGATTATGCGTGACAGGTTTTATTCATCCACATAAGGTACTTAAAAATTACGGTGCGAAGGCAAATGATGTGCTTATACTGACAAAGCCTGTGGGAACGGGAATCGTCAATACTGCCATTAAGGCCGACATGTGCTCAGATGAATCGAAAAATGATGCTATACATACAATGAGCACTCTTAATAAATATGCTCAGAAGGTGATTGAAAATTATCCCGTAAGCTGCTGCACCGATATAACAGGCTTCGGTCTGGCAGGACACTCTGCCGAAATGGCGGAAGCAAGCAATAAAACATTTATTATAAATGTAAAGGATATACCTGTCATCAGGGATGTTTTTGAATATGCTTCAATGGGACTTGTTCCTGCGGGTTCATACAGAAACAGAGAATTTTTTGAGGACAGAGTTTCCGTAGACGGCATAGACGAGCAATTTGTTGATTTGGTGTACGACCCCCAGACATCGGGTGGCTTGTTGTTTGCGGTAAATGAAGAATATGTGGACAGCGTAATGAAGGATTTAAGGATGAGCCTGAATACGGAGTTTGCTGTTATAGGAAGAGTTACAGAAAAAGAAGGAAGCTATAATGTGATTATACGATAATTATATCACAGGGAGAGGGCATGGATAAGAAAACATATTACAGAAGTATTCCAAAGGTTGATGTGCTGATGGAGTACGATGAGATTAAAGTCCTGGAAGAAAGATGCAGCAGAGAATATATTCTGGAATCGGTAAGAAAAATTACTGATGAATTAAGAGAGTTAATCAATAATTCCGAATCCGAAGAGGAAATAAACAATAAAATAAAGAGCCTTATATCAGACATTGTTGAGGAAGTGAAAAGCTATACCGAATACAATTTAAAAAAGGTTGTAAACGGAACGGGAACCATACTTCATACGAACTTAGGAAGAGCATTGATTTCCGATGAGGCTGCCGACAGAATAAAGGAATTGGTTACGGGATATTCCAATCTGGAATACAATCTGAAGGATGGAGTAAGAG
>JAFACY010000236.1 GCA_023425285.1 Bacillota bacterium | reverse complement strand
CAGCTGCAGCTTTAAAGACCGAAGCTGCTTATAATGCTGGTTTGTTTATTCTGAATGAAACTTATACAGGCTTAAAGAACAATGCTGCAAATTCACTTAAAACATTATTTGAACCGGTTGCAAAGATTGTTGAACCTATTAGACCATACCTGAACATGCTTGGCTCAAGCATAAGTCTGGTAAACAGACTGGTTACAATTGTTGACAAGGTGAATGAGCTTTCCGATGACTTTACGATGGGAGGTCTTTCAGATACAACTTATACGTTGGCATACATACTGGATGATATGGCAGATTTAATGACTGCATTTGGAGATGCCCGTATTGCAGAGCTTCTGGATAAACTGCTTGAAAGTGCTGATTTAGGAGGAAGCGCAGCAAATGCTACGGCAGGACTGCTCAATCAGATAATAAATCAGCTTGCAGGTCAGGATGCGGGAATTTCAGGCGATGATTTGGGCTTTATAAGAGATTTGGTTAATACCCTTAAAACGGACGGTTTAAAAAACACCGCAAAATTAGTTCCGCTGCTGAGAACATCATCTAATATTTTAAAAAGAATTGCTGAGCTTGAGGGCGGAATACAGGATATAATTGACAAGGATTATGAAAGTGCATGGAATGCATTAACAAAGGATTTCGGAAGTATGTTTGGATATACGGTGACTCTGTGGAATGACATTATCGGTTTGTTTACAGAGCCTGTTACGGGTGTAACTGCCGTGATGAGTGCAAGTACAGGTGAATTAAGACTTGACGGGACAGAGGGAGATATGTTCCTTCAGACCTTTGCACAAGGAATCAACGCTGAAGCTACGGATACACTTCATATACTTATAAGTCCCTCGTACAGTTATGGAGAAAAAATCAAAAGATTTGAAAAATTTAAAGAATTTACGAAGGATATAAAGGATTTTGTGAAATCCTTAGAGGATGTAAACAAGGAAATAAAGGATGCATGCAAGTGGGCAGAAAATAATCTGTCAAAGGAAGAAGCAAAAGACTTCCTGCAAAAGCTTGGCAAGCACTATGCTAAGCACATACTTGATATAATTAAGACGGGCTTTAACAGGGACAGTGTTAAAAATATAATATCACAGATGGAAATTGCGGCAGCAGAAATCAGGGATCTTATATGTCTCATCAAGCAAAATGGTGATATTAAAATTATTGCTACACCGGGAAACGATGAGGTTTTCTACAACCTTTCTACAAATTATGATGTTTTAAGAGAGAAATTGGATGATTTATTCAAGGAGCTGGGTATAAGCACAGAGTTTGCATTAGATTCAGGGCTGTTCGTCATGGACGGAATTGCTGTGAAAGCAGCAGACGAACTTGAAGACGATATTTATGAGGTTAAAGCATCCTACAGACTGAAGCTGTATCTGTGCAGCCGTGAGATTAAAATTACACTTGCTGAAAAAATGCTTTATATAGAGGTTAATGGAGGTGGAGAGGTACCCGATCCTGAGCTTACAGGGATCAGAATCGACAAGAAGCCTAAGACTGAATACAAGATAAATGAAACTCTTAATCTTGATGGTCTTGAAGTGTATGCAGTCTATGATCGTGGACCGGAAGAGAAACTAGCCTCTGAACAATACACAGTTGCTCCGGAAGCAGGAACTCCTTTGACAGCAAAAGGTACATATACGGTAAATGTAAGCTATAAAGGTTTTGATGCCGCATTTGAAATCACTGTAAACGATGAAGACGTAGAAGAACCTGATCCTGTAATTACAGACATTAAGGTTCGACAATTGCCGGACATAACCACATATAAAGCAGGTCAGAGTCTTGAACTTAAAGGGCTAAAAGTATATGCAATTTATGATAATGGTTCTGAAGATGAGATGAATGCTGATGAATACACAGTGGAACCATCAGAAGGAACTGAACTGATAAGTGAAGGGACAATGATAGTAACAGTGAGACATAAAGAACTAAGGGAATTAAGTGATTCATTTGATATCACAGTTAAGACCGCGGATACAGAAGAACCCGAAAATGGAAAATATACAGTGACATTTAATGCCAATGGAGGAGTACTTGCAGACGGAGCGGAAACAAAAGTAACAGTTACCAGCGGAACTGCAATAAAACTTCCTTCAGTGGCTGCAAGGACAGATTACAGCTTCAGAGGATGGTATGACGGAGATGTTCATGAAGGAAATGCCGGTGATGAATACACCGTATTGTACAATGTTGAATTAACTGCATTATGGAAGTACGAGGAGCCTGAAAAACCAGATGAGCCGGAAGAACCAAAAAATCCGGGTAATACCGGTGGCGGCGGCGGAGGACAACCGCAGCAGATTGTTGAAATACCGGAACAGGAAATTCCTCTTGCGGGAATATATTTTCTGATTTCTCTCGATACAGATTTTGAGGATGGGATAGTTTATTACATTGATGACAATGGTAATACTATATTTGTTCCTTTCTGCTTTACAATAGGAAACAAGGTTTATTTCTTGGGAATCGCAGGCATAGATTATTTTGTCAAGGAAAATAAGAAGCAGTTCGGAGACATAGAAGGACATTGGGCTCATGACAACATTCTTGCAATAGCGGCAAGAGAGGTTTTCCAAGGATATCCTGACAACAGCTTCGAACCGGATCAGCAAATGACCCGTGCTATGCTTGCCACAGTGCTTGCAAGAATGGCTATAGCAGATACAAGTATTTATACTGCACAGGTTTTCGATGATGTGAGTATGGACACATGGTATGGACCGTCTGTTGCATGGGCATTTGATAAAGGAATTGTTCGTGGTCTTGGAAATAACAGTTTCAATCCTGACGGATTTGTTACGCGTGAGGAAATTGCAGTAATGCTCTCAAGATTTATAAAATATACTGAAATTGAAATGAAAGCAGAAACTGTATCAGACTTTAATGACTTAAATATGGCAAACACATGGGCAGTGGAAGCAATAGGTGAATTACAGAAATATGGTATTGTAACCGGCAGATCAGGAAATATGTTTGACCCGTTTGCTGAAACAACCAGAGGAGAAATTTCAACAATGCTTTACAGATTGATAAAAATAGCAATAAACAGCAGTATAAACTAAATTGTATTAACTAATCAGGGAGCAGAAAATCTGCTCCCTCTAAAAATAGCGGAACTGTCTTAGTTCAAACTAAGATATCAAAGTGTTATTTATTATTTAATATTATCCAATGTTATTTTAGTTGCAGATTGCGTTACAGATATAAAATCATTTCTATAAAGGGACTATGTCTAAATTATTTAAACTACTTAAATGTTTTAAATAATATCATAAAACATATTGATACATAAGGATATTTGTAGTATAATTTCATAGTCAAGAAATCTTGGACCATTAGCTCAGTGGATAGAGTCGCAGACTTCGAATCTGTTGGTCGGGGGTTCGAATCCCTCATGGTTCATTTTTCAATGAATAGACTGTCTATCCAGTCTATTTTTTTTCTTTATCCTCTTCTCTTTAACTAATCTATTAACCGTACTAATATGATTATAATCAAGACTGAGATAATAATTTGCTAAATGTACATATGTCCTAGTAGTCTCTATATCTTCATGTCCCATGATTAATTGAAGAGAAAACATATCACCACCATTTATTATATACCATGTCGCAAATGTATGGCGTAAATAGTGAGGATTAAGATTTTTAAGATTCAACTTCTTTTTGAGTCTACATAACATACTTATTATAGCACTTTCAGTAATTGAGGTATTATCAATATTCAAAAAGAAACTTGTATAATCAGAGGCTGGACGATAAAATTTAATATATCTGTAAAGATTTCGCTTAGTCTCCAAACTCATTGGTACAATCCTATCTTTATCGCCTTTACTATCCCTGATAATAATCATATCAGATGTAAATATTACATCCCGTATATCCAAATGCTCTACTTCCTGGAGCCGAAGACCAGAGTCAACAAGAAGTAAAAAAATACATTTATTTCTTAATTGAATTTTACTATCTCCAAAACTTTCAAGTACAACAATAATA
>JAFACY010000226.1 GCA_023425285.1 Bacillota bacterium | reverse complement strand
TGCGGTTATTAATTCCTTTACTGACGGGTTGCTGATAATTGATAAAAATGGAGTATTAGAGTATATAAATCAAATTGGTGCGGAAATTTTAGGTATTGAAAGGGAAAAGTCCATTGGAAGGCACGTTTCACAATTGGTTGACTTTAAACCTGTTATTTTAGAGGTTTTAAAAACGGGACAGGGATACGTTGATAAAGAAATCATAGTTTCAGACAGGACAGGCGTTAAAACGCACTTTATCAAGACCGCGGTTCCCATAAGAGATGATGACGGAAATATAGTCAATGTTGTTGATACGTTCAGAAAGATTAAAAGGGTCCAAAAGCTTATAAATGAGATGACGGGTGCGTATGCTAACTTTATGTTTGATGATATAATAGGAAGCAGCACGAATCTTAAAAAATGCATAAAAATAGCAAAAATTGCTGCAAGCAGTACGTCTAATGTTTTAATAACAGGCGAAAGCGGTACCGGCAAGGAACTGATTGCACATTCGATACACAGTCACAGTGACAGGAGAAACCAACCGTTTGTAACTATTAATTGTGGTGCGATACCAAGAGAGTTATTGGAATCGGAATTGTTTGGTTATGAAGCAGGGTCATTTACGGGAGCATCCACAAAGGGAAGAACAGGCAAATTTGAGCTTGCCGAGGGTGGAACTATATTTTTGGATGAAATCGGAGAGATGCCTCTTGACATGCAGGTTAAGCTGTTGAGAGTGCTTCAGGATAAGAAGGTTACGCGTATTGGCGGATACAATGTTTTTAACGTTGATGTCAAAATCATTGCTGCTACAAACAGGGATTTGTCTAAACTGTGTGATCAGGGACTTTTCAGGAGGGACTTGTATTACAGGATTAACGTATTAAATGTTAAGATTCCGTCCATGAGAGAACGAAAATCTGACATACCATTGTTGGTTGAATACTTTATAAATAAATACAGCCAACGTCTGGACAAAGAAATCCTTGGAATTTCTTCTGATGCGTTGGAGCTGTTAAATAACTATGAGTGGCCCGGAAATGTAAGAGAACTGGAAAATGTACTTGAAAGAGCCGTTAATATTTGTGAGGGTAATTTAATTACCGAAAAAGAAATAAGCAGTGATTTGTTTGCTCATGATAATGACATAAATCAATATGATAAAATTAATACGGCAAACGAAGATGATATTGTTCCACTTGAGATTTTAGAAGAAAGAGCAATCAGAAAAGCTCTTATAGTGTCTAACGGGAACGTTACTACTGCAGCAAGCATGCTTAAGGTGACAAGAAATACCATATATAATAAAGTAAAAAAGTATAACTTGGATGCGTATAACTTCCAATAACAATAGTGTGTAATTATTTAACAGTGCTAAAATTTTGAGCAACTTACTGCTCAAAATTTTAGCACTGTTATTTTTATGTGGGTATACTAATTTATAGTAACATTAACATTTTACTTTGCGGACACACGTTTGCACGATTTGTTTTATTTTGGCATAAAGTTTGCATTATATAAGTGTAGGAAGGCATGGTTTATAAAAATCTTATAATAAGACAGGAGAAAAAATGAGATTAAAAGATAAAGTTGCTGTTATTACAGGATCTGCGGGAGGAATAGGTGCCGCAGTAGCTATAAAATTTGCAGAGAATGGTGCAAATGTTGCATTGTGGGATGTAAATGAAACAGGGTTAAAAGAAATGGAAGAAAAACTTTCAGTTTATGGTGTAAAAGCCAAAGGGTATAAAACAAATATTACTGATTACAAAGAAGTACAGGAAAGAGGAATTCAGGTAATACAGGATTTTGGCAGAATCGATATTTTAATTAATTGTGCAGGCGGCGGCAGAGATATTTCACTTGGACTAAGGGAACTGGATGATGAAAAATGGGATAAGCTTATAGATTTAAACATGACGAGCATGTTTAACTGTACAAAAGCTGTTATAGAAAACATGGTTGAAAATAAATACGGTAAAATAGTCAATTTTTCATCAGTAGCTGGATTAAGAGGCGGCGGATTACTTGGAAAGGCTGCATATGCAACTGCTAAAGCAGGTGTTGTAGGATTTACAAAAGCTGTCGCAAAGGAATGCGCACCATACGGAATATACTGTAACGCAATTGCTCCATCTCTTCATGTTACACCTCTTATTGAGGCTAACATGGGACCGGAACAAATTGAAACACTAAAGAATAGCTTTCTTCTGAAAACAGCAGGAGATCCAAGTAAGCTTGCAGAGCTTGTAGTATTTTTAGCTTCCGACGATGCACAATTTATTACGGCGGCTCTTTATACAGTAGATGGAGGATTCTCATATCATTAGAATATTTTAGTATAATCTAAAATATATTTATAAAACTTTATGGAGGAAAATATGAAAAAATTCAAATTATTAGCTTTAATGTTAGTTATTGTGTTAGCTGCTACATCTGTTGTTGGTTGTGGATCTAAAGGTAATGAAGTAACTGTCTTTAAATTAGCAAATGGTAGTGCATTAGGCGATGAAAGAGATCAGTCATTACAGGAGTTTGCGAAATTAGTTGATCAAAAATCAAATGGGACAATGAAGGTTGAGGTTTTCTCAGGTGGAACTTTAGGAACGTGGAGAGACACTATAGAAGGTCTTGAGCCTGGCATAGTTCAGATTGTGTGTGAAAGTATAGGAACCTTGGAAGCGTACAGTCCTACGGCAAGTATAGATGCTTACCCATATTTATATGATAGCTATGAACATTATAAAAAAGTAATGCTCAATGGAGAAGTTGGTCAGAAGATAATGGATGCTGTTGCTAAAGAGGGCGGATTTGTATTAATGGGACCTTCAAACAGGGGAGCCAGGATTATGACATCAAACAAAAAGGTTGAGAGTGTTGAAGACCTTAAGGGTGTAAAAATCAGAGCACCTGGAATACAAATGTATATTAAAACATGGGAATATTTAGGGGCATCACCACTGCCTATGGACCCATCAGAAATATACACAGGATTACAACAAGGTACAGTTGATGCACAAGAAAATCCTATAATGTACAGCTATGGTAATGCATTTTATGATGTGTGCAAATATTTAGTATTAACTAATCATGTTTTTAGTACAGATGTGTTTATATTCAATGATAAATTTTTCAATGGTCTTCCGGCCGAACAGCAAAAAGTTTTCAGAGAAGCTGCTAAAGAAGCAGGAGATTTCAGAACAAAGCTTGTAGAAGATAAAGAAACAGAAACAATACAACTTATGGCGGACAAAGGAATGGAAGTTATAAGACCAGACGTAACAGGATTCCAGGAAAAACTTGCTGACTTTGCAAAAGAATTTCCTAATTTAGCTGGTTTAGTTGAAGAAGTACACGCATCAAAATAAAGTAAAAAATTACAAAATACTTATTCATAGATATTATACTTCTGTGAATAAGTATTTTTGAAAATTTTATTAGAAGGAGGTAATAATACGGAGAAGTATCTTTGTATTATTAAAAGTAATGAAAATAGTTCTCGACAAACTAGAAAAAATTATTTTAGGAATATTGGCAATATTATTTGCTGTTATGGTAATAGCCTTTTTTTATCAGATTGTTTTGAGGTTTTTATTTGAAAGTGGTAATTCTTGGGCTGAAGAGCTGACAAGGTATGCATTCATTTGGATGTCCATGCTTGGTTCATCTGTGGCTACAAGGCGTAGCAGAAATATGGATGTTGATTTTGTAGTGAAACGTATGCCGAAGACGATAAAAATTATAAATTCAATTATTACAAAAGGGTTAATTATTGCTTTTCTAATGGTAATTATTATTTATGGATTTAGCCTCGTTAGTATAACTTTCAAGCAACTATCTCCAGGGTTGAGAGTTCCTATGGCATATATGTATGCAGCAATTCCAGTAGGTGGATTTTTGATGTTGTTATTTACAATAGAAATAATTATTAATGACATCAAGAATAAAAATATTAAGGAGGTATAGTATGGGAGCCATATTAATTGTTCTAATATTAGTTTTTGCAGTTATAGGTATACCAATAGCATTTTCACTAGGAATTTCATCACTTATAACATTAATAGTTGAAGGCTATCCTTTAATGGTAGTACCTCAAAAATTGTTTGGTGGTATGGATTCTTTTCCGTTGTTAGCTATTCCTTTCTTTATGCTATCAGGAGAGTTGATGAATGGAGGAGGATTAAACAAAAGGATTATAAGAGTTGCGAATGCTTTTTTAGGAAATTTACCAGGTAGTCTTCCAATTATAACAATAGTTGCATCTGCCTTCTTTGCAGCCATATCGGGGTCTGCTGTTGCTACGGTAGCAGCCATTGGAGGAATAACTATCCCAGCTATGATAAAGCAAGGGTATCCTGATCATTATGCGGCTGGTGTTGCATCTTCAGCATCCATAGTTGGTCCTATAATTCCTCCAAGTATAACTTTAATAGTTTACGGTTCATCACTCCAGCTATCAATTAGCTCGTTATTTCTTGCATCAGTGGTTCCTGGAATTATTATGAGTCTTTCATTCATATTAATTGCTGTATATCAGGCAAAGAAAAATAGCTATCCAAGAGAAGGAAAAGTAAGTTTTAAAGAAAAAGTGGATGCTGTTAAGGATGGTTTTTGGGCATTAATGATGCCTATAATAATATTAGGAGGAATTTTCTCAGGAAAATTCACACCTACAGAAGCTGCAGTTGTATCAGTTGTATATGCCTTTGAAATAGGATTATTTGTATATAAAGGATTTAAGCTTAAAGACCTGCCAAGAATACTTGGAGAGTCAGCAATTTCTACTGCAACTATTATGTTGATTTTGGCAACATCAAAAATACTTGCATGGGTAATAACCGTTATTAACTTGCCAACGATGGTTGCAAATGCAATATTGGGATTAACAGATAATGCATTCTTAATATTGATGCTAATAAATTTTATATTGCTTATAGTTGGCTGCTTAATGGAAGCAAATGCAGCTGTTATAATTTTAATTCCTATATTGGTTCCGATAGTAAAACAACTTGGAATGTCAGAAATAACATTTGGAGTCCTTATGACTGTTAACTTATGCTTGGGACTATTGACTCCACCAGTTGGAATATGTCTGTTATTAGGTTCTCAGATGGCCGAATCAAAATTTGAAAAGGCAGTTGTTTCTATGTTGCCTTATTTTGCAGTGGGGTTAATAACATTGCTATTGACAACTTATGTACCGTCCCTAACGCTTTGGCTTCCGGGGCTTATGTAAGTTTGATATGATTTCAGTAAGCGCATGAAAATGTAAATATATTAAAGGAGTAAAATATGAAAATGGGAAAGTACAGTAAAGAATTATTGGAAACATTTTATTACAAAATGATGAAAATCAGAAGATTTGAAGAAACAGTTGAGAGATACTTCTTAGACGGAGAAATACCTGGCTTTGTGCATTTGTATATAGGAGAAGAAGCAATTGCATCAGGTGTTTGTGCCAGCTTAACAGATGAAGATTATATAGCAAGTACACATAGAGGTCATGGACATACAATTGCAAAGGGTGCAGATTTAAATCATGTTATGGCAGAGATATTCGGAAAGAAGACAGGCTCCTGCAAAGGCAAGGGTGGTTCAATGCACATTGCTGACTTCTCAGTAGGGATGCTTGGGGCAAACGGAGTAGTTGGCGGAGGCTTTAACTTAGCAACAGGTGCTGCGTTAGCTATTAAAACGAAAAAAGGAACCAATGTTTCCGTAGCTTTTTTCGGTGACGGTTCATCAAACAGAGGAACCTTCCACGAAGGATTAAACATGGCATCGGCATGGAAATTACCTGTAATATTTGTTTGCGAAAACAATCAATGGGCATCAACAACTCCTTACAGAACTACAACAGCAGTGGAAGATATATCCGTAAGAGCGCAGGGATATAATATGCCGAGCAAAATAGTTGACGGTAATGATATTTTTGCGGTGTATGAAGGATTCAAGGAAGCCTTGGAATATGTTAAAGCAGGTAACGGTCCGTTCTTCTTAGAAGCTAAGACGTACAGAATTAAAGGTCACTTTGTCGGCGACCCTGAAATGTACAGAACAAAAGAAGAGGTTCATGAAATCTATGTAAACAACAACCCAATAACAAGATTTGAAGAAGAAGTTTTAGCTGAAAAATTAATGACTGAAAAGCAGCTGGAGAAAATAAGAGAAAAAGTAGAAACAGAAATCAAAGAAGCGTTAGATTTTGCACTTAACAGTGAGTATCCTGATCCGTCAGCAATCTTTGATGACTTATATGTGTAGGAGGTAGCAAAATGAGAGAGATTACATTTTCACAAGCAACATTGGAAGCAATGGCAGAAGAAATGAGATTGGATGAAAACATAATTGTAATGGGAGAAGATATAGTAAGACAAGGGGGAATTTTCGGACAGTTCAAAGGCTTGCCTGCTGAATTCGGTGAAAGAGTTATGGATACTCCGATATCTGAAACAGCAATAATAGGAGCATCAGTGGGAGCAGCGATGGCAGGATTAAGACCTGTTGCGGACATGCATTATGCGGACTTTTTAGGTGTTGCAATGGATGAGGTATTCAACCAGATGGCTAAAATCAGATACATGTTCGGAGGACAGACTACAGTTCCTATGGTTATCAGAGCACCTGACGGATTGTCGCTGAGTGCGGCAGCACAGCATTCACAGAGTATCGAAGCATGGTTCATGAACATACCCGGGCTTATTGTGGTTACACCATCAAATGCAGCGGATGCTAAAGGTCTGTTGAAATCAGCAATAAGGGATAACAATCCTGTAATATATTTTGAAAACAAAATATTATATAAGGAAAAAGGACCGGTTCCTGAAGGAGAATACTTCGTTCCTATAGGAAAAGCCAATGTAACAAGAGAAGGGACTGATATCACCATAGTTTCATACTCAATAGCAATGAAAAAAGCCAATGAAGTTGCTGACTTGCTGGCTAAGGAAGGAATTAAAGCTGAAGTTATTGACCTTAGAACAATAGTGCCGTATGACAAAGAAGCAATATTGGAATCAGTAAAGAAAACACACAGATTAGCGATTATACATGAGGCGGTAAAACAGGGGGGCGTTGGTTCTGAAATTGCTGCATACGTAGCAGAAGAAGCAGTGGAATACTTAGACGCACCAATTAAAAGATTTGGAGCACCATTTACTCCGGTACCATTTTCACCACCATTAGAGAATGCTTATAGATTAAATTCAGAAAAAATAGCAAAAGAGTTAAAGAATTTATTTTAATTAAAGCTGTGAAGGAGGCTGAACATGGCAAGAGAGATATTAATGCCCAAACTAGGACTTACGATGGCAGAAGGAACTGTCATCAAATGGTTCGTTGAAGAGGGAACTAATGTAAAGGTAGGAGACAAGCTGTTTGAAGTAGAAACAGACAAGCTCACCAATGAAATTATTGCAGATACAGAAGGAATAATGAGAAAAATAATTGTGCAGGCAGGAGAAACAGTGCCTGTCAAGGCGCTTATAGGAGTTATCGCTGATGAAAACGAGGATATTTCTGCACTGATAGGAGATAGCTCAAATGATAAAAAAGAAGAAAAGGCTGCAGAAAAAGCAGAACAAGCAGAGGTAAGTGAAACAAAGAGTGTTAGAGAAATCTCCGGTTATATTTTAGCTACACCATATGCTAAAAAAATATCCTCTGAAAAAGGTATAGATTTATCAGAAGTTGATGCAACAGGATACAACGGAGTCATATTGGCAAAGGATGTTGAGAAATATCAGGATGAAATGCCGAGAGTGAAGGCTACTCCTGCAGCTAAGAAGATGGCTTCTGAAAATAATATAGATTTATCCGGAATTCAGAAGGATGAGAGAATCAGAAAGGCTGATGTTGAAGGATATGCGTCAAGAGCTAAAAAGACCGGATACGATCAACCTACAGAGACCGAAAAAGCTGTCGGCATGAGAAGGATTATTGCTGAGAGAATGAGGGCAAATTGGGTTGCTACTCCTATGGTAACATTTAACATGGAAGTGGATATGACCGAATTTATCAGATTGAGAGAAAAGCTTAAACCGTCTTATGCGGCAGAAGGCTTGAAATTAACATACAATCATATGCTTATGAAGGTGCTTGGCAAGCTTCTCATGAAGTACAGACATCTCAATGCAAGCTTAGAGGAGGATACCATAACATATCATAACTATGTGAATCTTGGCATAGCGGTAGATGTTGAAAAAGGCTTGATGGTACCTAATGTCAAGGGTCTGGAATCAATGACTCTCAGGGAAATAGCGGAAGAAACAGAAAGATTAATAGAGGGTGCAAGATCCAATAAGCTCGTTCCGGATGATTTGTCCGGCGGAACATTTTCAATCACTAACATCGGTATGTTTGGAATGGATTCATTTACACCGATTATCAACAGACCCGAGGTTGCTATTTTAGGAATAAACAGAATAGCTGACAAGCCTGTTGTAGTAGATAAGCGAATTGTTGTACGACCTATGATGAATTTGAGCCTTACAACAGATCACAGTCTGGTTGACGGGGCTTTATCCGCTAAATTCTTGAGTGAAATTAAGCAAATAATAGAAAATCCGTATCTTTTGATTGACTAAACAATCTATAACTTATCTCCTTCTTATAATATACAGACGCTATCATGTAATTTTAAGAAGGAGTATTCTAAATTTAATTAATATGAGGTGAATATAATGAAGAAAAAAAGTATTCTTGATCTGCAGGCTATGAAGAAAAATGGTGAAAAGCTCACATGGATTACGGCATATGATTTTCCGATGGCTTCTTTTGCCGAACAAGCCGGAATTGACATGATACTTGTGGGCGATTCTCTGGGAATGGTTGTGTTAGGATATGAAGGCACTATACCTGTTACCATGAATGATTGTATATCACATTGTCAGGCAGTGAGAAGAGGCGCTAAAAATACGATGATAGTAGGCGACATGCCGTTTATGTCATATCAGATATCGGATGAATCCGCAGTTGAAAATGCAGGCAGATTTTTAAAGGAAGCTGATGTTGATGCCGTTAAGCTTGAAGGCGGAAGAAGAATGTGTTCACGCATAAGAGCTATTACCGATGCAGGTATAGTTGTTTGCGGGCATATCGGATTAACTCCTCAAAGCTCAGGAGTTCTCGGCGGATTTAAAGCACAGGGCAGGACAGTTGCAAGTGCAAGAGAATTAATTTCAGATGCCATAGCAATAGAAGAAGCAGGCGCAAAATTCCTCTTATTAGAAGCGGTTCCGCCTGAGGTAACAGAATATATAGCTAAAAAATTAACTATTCCTGTATACTCCATAGGTGCAGGAGCGCCATGCGACGGACAATTGATTATTTGTGGAGATGCATTGGGATTATTCCAGGCATTTACTCCTAAATTTGTAAAGAAATACGCAAACATTGCAGAAATATCAGTAAATGCAATAAAGGAATATTGTGATGATGTAAGAAATGTAAGATTCCCTGAGGATAAACATGTATATCACATAAGCGAAGATATTGCCGAATTCGAAAAGCTGTTTGAGGAATTTGAGTAATAAGGAAGGAGCAATATTATGTCGGCAAATGATTATAAGGTAACGGTAATCGGCGGAGGCATAGGCGGTTATGTATCCGCCATAAGAGCGGCTCAGTTAGGTGCAAAAGTTGCATTGATTGAAAGAGCAGACCTGGGCGGTACATGTCTTAACGTAGGATGTATTCCCACAAAGGTGCTTCTTCATACCGCAGAGCTGTATGAAGAATTAAAGCATGCCGATGAGCTGGGGTTAGAATTAGAAAACAAACCAAAGGTAAACTGGCAGAAGCTGCAGACAAGAAGAGTAAGTATAATAAATAAGCTTGTCAAGGGAGTGGAAATGCTTCTTAAATCAAACAGTGTAACATTGATGAGGGGAGAAGCAAGCTTCATTGACAACAAGAGCGTAAAGGTAAGACTGGAAGACGGAAAAGAAGAGGTTGTAAACAGCGAATATTTCGTGATAGCCACAGGCTCGGAGCCTATGATTCCACCTATAAAGGGGGCAGATTCAGAAGGTGTTATAGACAGCACCAAGGCACTTTGTTCAGATAAATTACCCGAAGAAGTGGTCATTATAGGCGGAGGCGTTATAGGTATCGAATTTGCCAGCGTGTACAGTTCCTTCGGAACAAAGGTTACAATGATCGAAATGATGCCTAAATTAGGGCAGTCCATAGATTCTGATGTGGCTGCGATGCTTGCTGTAAACATGGAGAAGTCAGGAGTTGAAATTCATACATCCGCAAAGGTTGTCGGAATAGAAAAGAAGGATGGCAGGCTTTGTGTTAAATATGAATTAAACGGAGAAGAAAAATCTGCATACGGAGACAACGTATTGATTTCCACAGGCAGAAAACCTGTTACGAGGGGACTTGAAGCAGAAAATGCCGGAGTGGCAGTAAGCAGCAGAGGATTTGTGGCAATCGACAGCAATATGAAAACAAATGTCAATAATATCTATGCCGTGGGAGATGTGACGGGAAAGATTATGCTGGCACACGTTGCGGAAGAGCAGGGCATAGTTGCGGTTGAGAATATGCTGCTTGGATGCAATAAAACCATAAACTATGACATTGTTCCCGGATGTCTGTATACTAAGCCGGAAGTGGCATATGTGGGAATTACCGAAGACGAAGCAAAAAAACGCGGACTTGACTATGAAACAGGCATGTTCCCTCTTGTTAATAACGGTAAGACATTAATTACGGGTGATGTTGAAAATACCTTCATTAAGGTAGTAACCGATAAAAAATATGATGAGATAATAGGAATTTCAATTTATGGACCGAGAGCTACAGAAATGATTTCAGAATTTTCTCTCGGCATAAATTTAGAGATTACGGTAGACGAGCTCATTGAAACGATTCATCCGCATCCGACTGTTTCAGAAGGACTGAAGGAAGCGGTACTGGCGGTGAAAAAACAAGCAATACATTCTATGAAGTCTAAATAAGCATATGATGTATGAAGAATTTTATGTGACAATAGAATTTATTTTGTGGTAAAATATAAAGGGACTGTACATACAGTCTCTTTAAGTTTCAATTATTCAACAAGACCGGAGGTGTGGACGATAGTTTTAGGTATATTAATCAACAGCCTTATTCTCATGGCAATATTAATGGGGATAGGATATTATTTAAGAAGCAGGAAAATTTTGAATGATGAAGGAGAAATTACTTTAACCTTCATGCTGGTCAACATTACCACACCGGCAATGGTAATAAATGCAATGAATATTGAGTTTTCCCTCGAGCAGTTGAAAACAGGAGGTATATTAATTGCTGTTGCCGTTGCGTTTGATATTTTACTTATTTTTCTGAATAAGATAGCATCCTTTAAAATGAAGGATGAAGAAAAGGTAAAAATGATAAAATATTCTGTGGTGCTTTTGAACGGAGGCTTCATGGGCTTTCCGCTTGCATATCAGCTTTATGGTTCACAGGGGATGTTTTATGCAACGATGTTCCATGTGCCCAATATTATTTTTATGTGGACATATGGAGTGTCATTATTATTAGGTAAGAGTAAGCTTGAAAACAGATATAAATCCATGCTGTTAAATCCCGGCATGATAGGAGTGTACATAGGTTTGCTGCTGTACTTTTCTCAGATCAAGTTACCGTTGTTTGCTGATAGTCTGCTGGAGTTATTGACCAATGCCACAACATTTTTATCCATGATAATTATCGGCAGCAAAATAGCAACAATTGGTGTCAGAGACTCGCTCATAGATAAGGAAGCCTATGCTGCATCCTTTTTCAGGCTGGCAGCTTCACCCGTATTAATGATTATAATTTTGAAGTTTTTTGATTTTGACATAATGATTGAACAAATATATGTTATGTATGCATCCCTGCCTGTTGCAACCTTGATGCCCATATTGGCTCAAAGGTACGGAGGAGATGTTATATTTGGTTCTAAAATAGTGGTAATTACACACTTAATATCATTGTTTACAATTCCGTTTTTCTTTTGGTTATATACAGTTATATAATTTCTCAATACTCATAAAAAATGCCGGCAGAACATTTATCTGCCGGCATACATTATTCATTCACAACCATTACAGGACACGGTGCCTGGGCAATTACCTTTTGAGTTACAGAGCCGAGAAAAATTCTTTCCATATTTGATAATCCACGTCTTCCCATTACGATTAAGTCAAAATTTTCATCAGTGGCAATTTTCAGTATTTCATCATACGCCTTTCCGACAACAACTTTCTTTTTGGTAGCCAAATCACCACAGTCAAGATTTCTTATGAGAATATCAAGCATTTTATTTTCTTCCTTAATCAGACTTTCAAGCATTTCCTCACAATTTGCGATAAACGCCTGCTCCACATTCATTCCGAAGTATGAATATTTAGCATCTGAAGGGGTGTTTACAACGGTTATAAAAGTAAGTTCTGCATTTACTAATTTTCCAATCTCAACCGCTTTTATTGATGCCTTTTCTGATGCCACAGAGCCGTCAACCGGAATTAATATTTTTTTCATAATATCACCTCTGATTTCAAATATTTTATACTTATACTATACCAATATATCAGATATGTAAACATTTACTATAAAATAATCATGTTGGAAGTCATGTCCGATTATGATATAATAAATACACAGATGAAACAAAGACATACGTCTTTGTCTGATTATGTATTTATTGTATCGGTGTGAAGCAAGCCGATAAGCGGCTTGCCTTATGATAGAATGCATATATCATACCATCACCTTGGCAATGCAAGCGAGCTTGCGCTGCACTCGGTTCAGGTATGATATAATTTATTAATAAAATAAAAATGACATTACATTGCGTTCAGATAAATCGGAGGAAAAATGGATTTGTTACAATCTTTAAACGAAAAACAAAGAGAAGCAGCTTCGCATGACAAGGGACCTATTTTAGTTATAGCAGGTGCCGGTACGGGCAAGACAAGAGTTCTGACCCACAGGATTGCTCACCTGATAGATACAAAAAGGTCGATGCCTTGGGAAATACTTGCAATTACCTTCACCAACAAGGCTGCCAATGAAATGAAGGAAAGAATCGGACAACTTCTGGATTATCCGATTGACAGAATGTGGATAGGAACATTCCACTCTATTTGTGTGCGTATATTAAGAAAAAACATAGAAAGAATAGGATATGATTCCAACTTTGTAATTTACGATACCAATGATACAAAAATAGTAATCAAGGATTGCATCAAGGAATTAAATTTAGATTCCAAAAAATACAATGTCAATTCCATCAAGTCAATCATAAGCTCCGAAAAAAACAAAAGAATCAGTGCAGACGACTACATGAAGGAACATTTCAACGAGTTTTATAAAAGAAATGTAGGCGAGGTATATACTCTGTATGAAAAGAAATTAAGGATTGCAAATGCACTGGATTTTGACGATTTAATTTTAAAAACCATAATACTCCTTGAAACTCAGCAGGATGTAAGAGAATATTATCAGGAACGCTTTAAATATATATTGGTGGATGAATATCAGGATACCAACTTAGTACAATACAGCTTGGTTAAAATGTTGGGTAAAAAGCCCGGTGGTGAAAACAACGTATTTGTCGTAGGTGATGAGGATCAATCCATCTATGGCTGGAGAGGCGCAGATATAAACAACATACTCAATTTTGAACATGATTTTGAAGGAGCAAAGGTCGTAAAGCTTGAAAAGAACTATCGTTCCACAAATGTCATTCTCAATGCGGCTAACGGTGTAATCAAGAACAATTGCCAAAGGAAGGGCAAAAATCTGTATACTGATTTTGAAGGCGGCAATCTCATAAGAGTCATGGAAATGGACAATGAGAAGGACGAAGCCTTTACGGTTGCGTGTCTCATCAGAAAGGAAAGAAGAGAAAACAATGCCTCCTATTCTGATATGGCCATTTTGTATAGAACAAATGCACAGTCAAGAGCACTGGAAGAAGGCTTGATACGAGAAGGAATTCCTTACAAAATAGTCGGCGGATTGAAATTCTACGAAAGAAAAGAAATAAAGGATATAATGGCATACCTGATGCTTACCTTTAACCAAAAGGATAACATCAGCTTTGACAGGATAATAAACGTACCGAGAAGAAAAATAGGACAAAAGACCATAGATCTGATCACAGAATATGCCGACCAAA
Source organism: Bacillota bacterium (assembly GCA_023425285.1). Taxonomy (GTDB): domain Bacteria; phylum Bacillota; class Clostridia; order Tissierellales; family Sedimentibacteraceae; genus Sedimentibacter. The sequence continues at coordinate 690 of JAFACY010000226.1, read as the reverse complement.
AAGAGACATCAAAATTTGATGCATGCTATGAATTGGACGAAATAGGACTGCCAAATGCCGCTGCCAAAAGCGTTGCGGACTTTGTTTCCATGATGGAAATGCTGATGATTAAAAAGGACGTAATGCCCGTTTCCGAATTTATAACGGAGGTCTTTGAGGTAACCGGCTATAAAACAATGCTTCTTGAGGATGAAACGGTAGAAGGCAGAAGCCGTCTGGAAAATATAGATGAATTTTTATCGGCAGCCAAGGATTTTGAAGAAAGATATGAAGAAAACAGTCTTGAGGATTTCTTATCTCACGTATCGCTGCTTGCAGACATAGATAAAACAGATGAAACAAGGCAGGACTCCGTAACCCTTATGACAGTGCACAGCGCCAAGGGTCTTGAGTATGACACTGTGTTTGTAACAGGGCTCGAGGACGGGATATTCCCAATTATTCACCAGGAGCCTGAAAGCGATGATGAAGAGGAAGAACGAAGATTGTTCTATGTGGCAATCACGAGAGCAAAAAGAATGTTGTTCATAACTTATGCCAATGACAGAATGCGCTTCGGAAATCATGAAACAAAGCTTAAATCACGGTTTTTGAAGGAACTACCCGAAGAATGCATAGAGGATATAAATCCGGAGTCATTTGCAGCTAAGAAAATAGAAAGCTTAGAAGAAAACATCAAAAAAATGCCTA
>JAFACY010000223.1 GCA_023425285.1 Bacillota bacterium | reverse complement strand
GTTCTACGACAGAAACAACCCAGGACCGGGACCTGGACCAGGACCTGGCGGACCGACAACCATCGATGATCCTGTAATTCCGTTGGCAGATCTTGAAAAGGTAGATCACTTCGCATATGTAATAGGTTATCCTGATGGAGAAGTTAAACCGATGGGTAAGATTACAAGAGAAGAAGTGGCGATGATATTCTACAGACTGCTGACTGATGAAAGCAGGACGGCATTGATGAGTGATACAAATCAGTTCACTGATGTTGAAAGCGACAGATGGTCAAACAGAGCTATATCTACACTGCTGAATGCAGGCATAATAAGCGGGTATCCTGACGGAACCTTCAGACCGTCGGCACCGATTACAAGAGCAGAATTTGCAACTATCGCAGCTAAGTTCGATGCACTCGAGCTGCAAAATGCAACTAAATTCACAGACATATTTGGTCATTGGGCAGAGAAGTATATTACTTCTTCCGAAAATAAGGGATGGATTAAGGGTTATCCGGATATGACATTTAAACCGGAGCAAGACATTACCAGAGCGGAAGCAATGACATTGATAAACAATGTATTGGAAAGAGCAGTACCTCCTGAAAATATACACCCGGATGCAATATTCTGGCCAGATATGACAAGTGATGATTGGTATTATGAAGCTGTAATGGAAGCAACAAACAGCCACGATTATGTGTATGAGGAAGACGGAGACGAACTTTGGACCGGCATGAAAGCCAACAAGGTATGGCCGTAAACAAATAGTATAATAAAAATTATGAGGCGGAGCGAGAGCTCCGTCTTTTTATGTGATGAAGTGACAGAGGATTCTGAACCGGACCGGAAAGTGACGTTTATACATTTATACGTAAATATTGTATAATTATTATGGAGGATTCTCGTTTTTGACAAATGGTATAATTCCAATGCAATTTAGATTGTTGAAAAAAACTTTTTTAATAGGTTTGTCAATTTGTTTATCAAAACCCTGTATTTTTTCAAGAATTAATTGTTAAAGAAATGAATAGAATCTGATGAATTTATACATTTTAACCTTTTCCGTATAAAATTCCTAATTAATGCAATATTGTGCTGTCATTATATTCATCAATAGGACAATTGTTACAGTCTGTTATCGGAGTACGAATATAGAGTATTGCCGTAATCAAATAACCAAATAAAAATAACAAGACGGAGCAAGCTCAGCCTTGTTATTACTCATAGTGTGACCACATGCTTATTATTATTACTGTTTTTTCCTCTTCTACGACACGGTAAACCAATCTGTGCTGACGGTTGATTCTTCTGGAGTATAATCCGTTTAAATTACCGAGTAGTTTTTCATAGGGAGGAGGATTTTGAAACGGATTGATTTTAATGACTTCCAGCAGTTTGTCAGTATTAGACTTTAGTGCAGGTATAGACTTTATTTTTTCCTTGTCTTTTTCTGCTGACTTTAACATAACAATTTTATAATTGTCTACCATTCGAATTCCACACAATCCTTAGCTTCTGCATTTATTCCTTCTATAAGTCTTTCCTTCATTCCGGGGATGGAAGTAAGATAAAGAGTTTCCAGAAGACCGTTATAATCATCTTCGCTGATTACTACAACATTACCCTTTTTTGTGTTTACATTTATAACATCATTAAATTCTATAGCCATATCTAAATAGTTAAACAAATTTTTTCTGAAATTTGTTGCATTTGTGTTTGTCATTTTAATTACCTCCTTGTGTACATTATATGGTACGCTTTAAGTTTTGTCAATACAGATGTACGTTATTATGTGCATCTGTTTGTTTTACTATGTAACATTTAATAACATTTACAAAAATATTTTTAAAAATAATAAAGATTGCTGTTTATTAACAATGCTTTGTGGGTAATAAATACTCACAAATAATTTTATAAATGGGCAAACTTATCAAAAGATAAGGACGCAAAGCTTTGAAGTCTAAAGTGTAATGCCAGGACGGTTCGGCTGCAAAATATATATTTTGCAGCTTTGCTCATTTTTAAAATAAAAAAATTTAAATTATAAAATTAATGAAAGGAGGAACAAAAAATGAAACACAATTACATTAAAAGATTTTTGGCAATATTGGTAGTACTTATGATGCTGATGCCTTCACTGCCCGCAAAGGCTATGGAGACGGAAGCCGTTGAAGAAGCTGTGCTCATTGATGAGCTTTTGGAACATGATGATTTGAATTTAGATGACGAAGAAAATCCTCCTGTAGAAGAGGACATAATAGAGGAAAATGATGAAGAAGCCGAAGAGGCTGCAGATATAGATGAAAATGAAGTGCTTGAAGAGGCAGAAGAGCCTGAAGCTATAGAGGAACCGGAGGTTGTGGAAGAAGAGCCCGAGGTTATAGAAGAACCGGAACTTATTGAAGAACCTGAAATAATGGAGGAGCCGGAGCTGATAGAGGTACCTGAGTTGATAGAAGAAATTGAAGAGCCTGAAATTTCTGAAAACCTGGACGGGCTGGACGGACCTGAGTACATAAGCTCACCTAAAATTTTCTATCCTAAGGGTTCGCTTGGACCATTCATACAACCCACACCGATGATGCTCAGAAGAATGGCACTTGTGGTACAGGAAGGAGAATTCGGAAATATCCCTCAGGGACCTGGATCATTCAGTCTTGATAAAAAGGCAACACCTGTTGAGGGAACAATTAACAGATGGGAAATCGAGCTTACTATTACGGGTATTGACGGAATTAAAACATCTGATATAGTACTTGTAATTGACAGATCAGGCAGCATGGGTGACAACGGTAAGCTTGCTGCAGCGAAGGTAGCGGCTATAGAATTTGTAAATTCTCTGTTGACTGAAGATAACGACACCACAAGAATTGCAATGGTTTCATTTGCAAATAATGTTACGGTTCACAATCCGTCTTCTCCGTTTTTCACGGCAGCAGATAAGCAGGATCTGATAGATGCAATCGATGCACTGAGTGCCAGCGGAGGTACTCACATCCAGGCAGGTATAAGACAGGCGGCAGTATTGTTATCCGTAAGCGTGGCAGATGAAAGAAATATAGTTCTCCTTGGTGATGGCCAGGCTACATATAGCTTTGGGATTGATAATCCTAACAACTTCCTTGAATACTGGGAGACTTCATCGTCCGGGCGCAAATACTACAGAACAACATCATTAGTTCCCGAAAGCGAATTTGATTACGGTGATACTGTAGGAAACGGCAGTGATGCTCATGCTTCATATGAAGAGGGCGGTAGTTCTCAAAACAATGACAGATACAGAAACTACTACAGACACGGCGCAAGTGCCGTTGCCGAAGCAGGATTCTTCAAGGGACCTAACCAGACCGTATACACAATCAATCTACAGTCTTCCGGTGACGGACCATGGACGTTGGAACACATAGCAAGTCCCTACAAGGACTTTGAAGCAACTCCGGGAAACTTAACCGCTATATTCAATGAAATAGCAGGAAATATATCATATGCCGCAACAAATGCTATTATCACAGACCCTATGGGAGACATGTTTGATATATTGGGAATTGACCCGGCAGATATTATAGATCAGATTGAAGTATCAAAGGGAGAGGTATTCTGGGATGAAGACAGCGAAACAATTATTTGGGATTTAGGATTCATTTCGGAAGTAAGTCCCGCAACTATGAGATATGTGGTTGAAATTTCAGAGGATGCATTAAGCAATGTTTTATATCCGACCAACAAGACTACATATGTTGAGTACACAAATATAAATGATGAAGATGCAAAGAAATTCTTCCCGATACCTGAAGTTAAAATTGTATGGCCAAAATCCATAGAGATTGAAAAGACCGCTGACAAAGAAAAATTTTCTCAGACAGGGGAGATTATAACCTACACATATGTTGTAAAAAATACAGGTAAGGATCCAATTGAAGGATACTTTGAGATATTTGATGATAAAATAGATGATATTGATGTAAGCGGTGCTCCGGGAATTTTAGGACCGGGCGAAAGTTTTACCGCAACCGCAGTATACACAGTGACTCCGGAGGATGTGGAAGCAGGATTTGTTACAAATGTAGCTTACGCTGAGGTGCCTGAGGTTGTGGAATCACCGCCTGACAGTGTTACGGTACCGTATGAGGAACCGGAAGAACCTGAAGAGCCGGAAGAGCCCGAGCAACCTGAAGAACCCGAAGAACCTGAGCAGCCTGAAGAGCCCGAAGAACCCGAGCAGCCTGAAGAACCTGAAGAACCTGAACAACCCGAAGAACCTGAACAACCTGAGCAGCCCGAAGAACCTGAACAACCGAACAATCCGGGAAATAACGACGACGATGATGACGACGATGAAGATGATGACGACGAAGTAATCGTACCGATTACGGATCCCGAAGTACCGTTGGGAGAAGGAACTGTTGCATCCGCAGACATACCTGATGTTATTGATGAACAGCCGGAAGTAATTGAAGAACAACCTGTTCCTTTGGCAACAGTATTACCTGATACCGGTGAATTCATGAATGCCGGACTCATGAGCGTGCTTGGAGCATTGCTTATAGCAGCAGGGCTGGTACTCAGAAAGAAAAGGATAAAAATTGAATAACACTCAGAATGACAATAACGGGGTTTAACAACAGCCCCGTTTTTTAATGTGTGGGATTAACAAAATATTAACACACGGGTTTAGATTTATATATTAAGGGTATAATTTCAGGTGCAGGTTAATGCAAAATGAATGATAAATTGGGAGGAATTGTGTATGAGATGGAAATGTACTATTTGCGGGGAAATCATGGAGGGGGAAAGTGCTCCTGATACCTGTCCGGCTTGTGGTGTAGGTCCCGAATATTTTGTTAAATTAGAGGATGAAGCAATCGGTGAAGCTGCCGACAAAAAGGAAAATATAATCATAATCGGTGCCAGCGGAGCAGGTATGTATGCGGCTGTTGAAATCAGAAAAAGAGACAAGGACAGTGATTTGACGATTATATCCAAGGAAGATGTAAAGGGCTATTTCAGACCGCAGTTGTCCAAGATGCTTGGAAACGACAATGTTACTGTGGAATCTATGACTATAAAGAATGATACATGGTTCAATGAGAACAATGTAAATCTTTTATTGAATAAATTGGTTGAGAAAATTGACACCGAAGGCAAAAGGGTTATTTTGAGCGACGGACAGGAATTGAAATATACGAAATTAATAGTTGCAACCGGAGCTGAGGTATTTGTTCCGCCGTTCCCGGGTAAGGAAAAGAAGGGTTTATTTACGCTTAGATATGTCAAGGATGGAAAAGACATAAAGGAATATGCCAGGGGTAAAAAGACAGGCGCTGTTATCGGAGGAGGAATCCTTGGTCTGGAGGCTGCAAATGAGCTTAAGAAGCTTGGTCTTAACGTAACCGTTATTGAGGTTGCCGACAGAATTCTGCCGAGACAGCTCGACATGGACGCATCAAAAATACTTGAAGAAACCATGAACAATTTCGGAGTGAGCTTCAAAAAGGGTGTTGGAACCAAAGAAATTATAGGTGGTGAAAGTGTAACTGGTATACTTCTTGACAACGGAGAGGTAATTGATGCTGAGCTTGTTATAGTTTCAACCGGAGTCAAGGCAAACAGCAAAATTGCCGAAGGCTGTGAAATTGAAATTAAAAGAGCCATAGTTGTAAATGAAAAAATGGAAACATCGGCTAAGGATATATATGCCTGCGGAGACTGTGCGGAATTTAACGGTATAAATTATGCACTCTGGAGTGAGGCTGTTGCGCAGGGAAAGACAGCGGGAATCAATGTGGTCGGAGGCAGCAGCGTATATTCAAATATCGTTCCGTCTACTACGCTCAATGCATTTGGTATCAAGGTATTTTCCATAGGTGATGTGGGAGTAGATCCCGAAAAGAAATATGATACGTATGATTTTGTGGATGGTGATAATTACAAGAAGCTGTATTTTGTTAATGGGATTTTGTCCGGAGGGGTATTGATAGGCGATACTCATCAGACTGTTGATTTGATAGAGGGGTTTGAAA
>JAFACY010000121.1 GCA_023425285.1 Bacillota bacterium | reverse complement strand
TCCGATTCCAACCTGTTTAGCAACCTCTTCCTTGTTTTCCAGGCCGGTATTTCTTTCATTTATAATTTCAGTAGTTTTTTCAATAGCCTTGTTTAAAACATCCTCCAAGAAAACAACTCTTCCCTTACGCGTTGACAAAGTGCCGTCTTCTAAGCTTACTGTTCCGAACATTACATGTACGCAATCTTCCGACCATTCATATCCCATTAAGTTTATGATTTTTCTCCATTGATCAAAATGCAGTTTTTGAGGAGCGCCCACAACGTATATGTTTTTATAGAAATCATATGTTTCTTTTCTGTATTTGGCGGCAGCTATATCCCTTGTAACATACAGAGTTGAACCGTCGCTTTTCTGAACAACGGCATCCGTGAGTCCAAACTCCTGAAGCTCTACAACCTTTGCTCCCTGAGAATCCTTCAACAGTCCCTTATCCTCAAGCTCCCTCATTACAGCCGGCATTTTATCCGAATAGAAGCTTTCTCCCGCATATGAATCAAACTTTATATTGAGCATGTCATAAACCCTGTTGAATTCCTTCAAGCTTACTTCTCTGAACCATGTCCAGAGTCTTATGGCTTCTTCATTGCCGTTTTCAAGCTCTTTAAACCAGTATCTCGCTTCATCCTTGTACTCGGGATGCTCTTCAATTTCCTGATTGTATCTGACATACAGCTTCAATAATTCCTGAATAGGATTCTTTTCGATTGCTTCAACAACCTCCGGAGTTCCCCATTTTTTATATGCAGAAATAAGCATACCAAATTGTGTGCCGTAATCTCCCAAATGGTTTATTGTTATGGTGTTGTAACCTAAGTATTTGTAAATTTTGTAAATAGAATTTCCTATAATAGTGGTTCTGATGTGTCCGATATGGAACGGCTTAGCAATGTTGGGGGATGAAAACTCCACTATGACAGTCTTCCCTTCACCGACATTTGTGCTTCCGAAGTTGTCTTTTTCTTCAAATGCAGCCTTCAGTATCTTTTCGGCATAATGCTTTTTATCTACGAAAAAGTTTACGTATGGTCCCATACTTTCTATTTTTTCAAACTCTTCAACATTTCCTATTTTCTCAGTCAGTTCAGCCGCAATAACAGCAGGTGACTTTTTGTATTTTTTAGCAAATTTAAAACATGGTACCGCAAAATCACCCATATCAGGGCTTGGCGGTGTTTCTATTAATAAAAGAGCATCCTCTAATGATAAATCCGTTTCTATGGATGTGAAAATTTCAGCAACTCTTTCTTTAAAATCCATAACCTACCTCCAATGGTATTCCTTATAATTTTATTTCACAATAATAACACAGCACATTTTGACTGTCAATTAAACAATTGTTACAAATCAAGCTCTGTTTCTCCGTCACCCTGTGTTATATGCCATTTATCGTGTCCTGTCAGCTCTTCCAATGTTACCTTGTCGGACAGAACATTTGCAATCATCATGTTGTTTTTCGGAGGCTTCCTTGTAATCATAAATCCGTTACTCAGCAGCACATTTTTATACTTACCGTACAAGCCCGTTCCGATTACCGCATACTCCAAGCCATTGTCATAGCAATATTTTGATACGCCGTTAGCCAATGCCTTTATGTATCTTTCATTTGTGGGATCTGTAAAAAACTCAACAGCAGATGTCATTTTGGAACCATTGGCAATGGAATTGTGCAATACGGCAAATCCGATTATCTCGTTATTTAACTTCATCAATACAGTCACATAATTGACATCCGGTCTGATATTATATCTGTAATTGCAGTATTTATAGTCTCTCACGAGAAGCACGTTATATTTTGATTTGAAGTTATCCCAGCACTGTTGTATATCCTCGGGAACTACGTTCATAATTTCAAATTTAATCTCCTTATCCATCTGCATTTTCAGCTTATTTCTCATATATACGGAATAAATTGAATTACCTAAGGATGCGAGACCGCTTATTTTTATTCTTCTTCTTAAAATGTTGGTTATCAATATGGGCTTAACATATACTTCTTTTTCAAATAATGTGGGCCATCCAAATCTTTGATAAGCAGGATAGGACTGATCATTTGCAAGTCCTATAACAACATCCACACCGTCCTGCAGACCTCTTTCACAGGAGTTTTCGGTCATCATTCTGAAAATCCCTTGTTTTTTATAATCGGGATGAGTCATTGATTTTACCGAATGCGCCGTAAGCAGTACCTTACCGTTTACATACAATTCATTTGGCAACAGACCGTCACAACCTATAACCTTGTCTCCTTCCTTTAATAAATACATCATATTGCCTGATTTATTGTAAGGGTTTTTATCAAAAAGCCATTCGTACATTTCCTTTTTACTGTTTGTATTTTCACCAAAAGATATTACGGATAATTCTTCAAAGGCATCAAAGTCTTTATCCATATCCAATCTCACTATTTGTCTATCCATAGATCCTCCCACAGTTTTTCTATTGTTATATTTATTCTATCATAAATGCATGTCAGACAAAGACAATGTCTTTGTCTCCTCTGTTGTATTTATTATAATATTAGTATTATTAAAATGCAAAAGTTTATTTGATTTTCTTTTAATGGATATTTGACATATGCGTTTGATTTTTGTATAATAAATAAAAAAAGAAAGGTAACGACGGAATGATTAGATAATTTACTTTTAAATGTGTAAGTGAATATTAATAAAATGAGCCTTGCGGTTTGTTTTGTTATTTTACTATTGAGAGTGAATTATATTTCCAGCCTTTTTATATTTTTTATATAATTAAACAGTAACGATGAAAAAATCTATGGATTTTTTGCTCTGTTTATGGAAGCTAATTTTCTCTCTATTCTAAGGAGGGATTTTTTTATGTCATTAATAAGTGTAAACAATTTAACCTTCGGATACGAGGGCAGCTACGAAAATATATTTGAAAACACGTCCTTTGAAATTGATACGGACTGGAAGCTCGGCTTCATCGGAAGGAACGGAAGAGGTAAGACAACATTTTTAAAATTGCTGATGGGAAAATACAAATACAGCGGCAGTATAACAAGCTCTGTAAATTTTGATTACTTCCCCTTTGAAACAAACAGAGAATTAAATACAATAGATGTAGCTAAAAACATCATTGCTCCTTTTTCTGCATGGGAGGAGGAAATGAATAGGTGCATAGATGAAAACACCGAGGCTTCAATGCTCCGATATGGTGATTTGCTGAACCTCTTCATCCATAATGACGGATATATAATTGAAGAGCTCATTGAAAAGGAAGTTCGAAAGCTTGATGTTGAACCCGATGTTTTAAGCAGAAAATTCGGAACTTTGAGTAACGGTGAAAGAACAAAGGTAATGCTTGCTGCACTGTTTTTGAAAAAGAATAACTTTTTGCTGATAGATGAACCTACAAACCATCTTGATCAGGAAGGAAGAAAATGTGTTTCCACATATTTAAATCAAAAGAAGGGATTTATTTTGGTTTCCCATGACAGACATTTTTTAGATTCTACGGTTGATCATATTCTTTCAATAAATAAATGCAATATTGAGGTCCAAAAGGGAAACTTTTCATCATGGCAGGAAAATAAGGACCGACAGGACAATTATGAAATTGCAAAAAATGAAAGTATAAAAAAAGAAATATCCAAGATGGAAATAGCCTTCAGAAGAACAGCCGGCTGGAGTGATATGGTGGAAAAATCAAAAATAGGAACACACGTATATGACAGAGGCAGCGTCGGTCATAAGGCTGCAAAAATGATGAAAAGAGCCAAAGCAATTGAACAAAGGAAGGAAAAGTCAATAGATGAAAAAAAGAAGCTGCTTAAGAACATTGAAAAGTATGATGCCTTGAAATTGATACCTCAGGAATACTTTAAGGATGTACTGATTAATGCTGATAACATCAGCTTAAGCTTCGGCGAAAGAAAAGTATTAAACAATATAAGCTTTACCGTAAAACGTGGAGACAGGGTTTCCATAAAAGGAAAAAACGGCTCCGGAAAATCCAGCTTAATAAAAATGCTTCTTGGTGAAATCAAAAGCTATGATGGAACTCTGAACATCGGAAGTAACCTCATTATTTCATTTGTCCCTCAGGACACATCATTTTTGAGAGGAACTTTTCAGGATTATATCGAAAGCGAAAACCTCAATGAAAGCATCTTCAGAACACTGCTTGCAAAATTGGATATGGATTCTGAGGATTTTTCAAAGAACTTAGAAGAATTAAGCGAAGGGCAGAAAAAAAAGGTATTGATATC
>JAFACY010000084.1 GCA_023425285.1 Bacillota bacterium | reverse complement strand
GTATAATACATATATCATACCATCGCCTCGGCAATGCAAGCGAGCTTGCGCTGCACTCGGCTCAGATATGATATAATACATGATAGAATAGAGTTGTAAAAAATAAGCAAAGGAGCTTTTTATGGAGATAAAGAATTTAGTTATTGAAAAAAACAAAGGAATATGTACGGTTAAATTGAACAGCCCTCAGACTCTTAATTCACTAAATGCAGACATGCTTAATGAGCTTGACTACGCATTTGACCAGATAGGCAATGACGATGAGGTGTCGGTTGTAATTTTAACGGGAGAGGGCAAGGCTTTTGTTGCCGGAGCGGATATTGCATATATGAGTAAGCTGAGTCCTGCGGAGGCAAAGAAATTCTCTGAGGACGGATCAAGATTATTCAGAAAAATCGAAACAATGAACAAGATTGTAATTGCGGCTGTAAACGGCTTTGCCTTAGGCGGCGGATGCGAGCTTGCTATGGCATGCGACATGAGAATTGCTTCCGAAAAGGCTAAATTCGGACAGCCCGAAGTAGGCTTAGGAATTATCCCCGGATTTTCCGGAACACAAAGACTGGCAAGATTAGTGGGCTTGGGAAGAGCGAAGGAGCTCATATTTACGGGACTGCATATAAATGCAGATGAAGCGTACAGAATTGGTATCGTTAACAAAGTAACGAACGTTGATGAATTGATGGAAGAAGCATCTAAAATGGCTGATAAAATTATATCAAATTCGAAAATTGCTGTTATGTATTCCAAGGAAACCATAAACAGGGGAATCGAAACAGACATAGATACAGGAATTGCCTATGAATCCAATATGTTTGGTTTGTGTTTTGCTTCTGAAGATCAAAAAGAAGGTATGACTGCATTTTTAGAAAAAAGAAAACCTGAATTTAAATAATATAATGCTTGATATTTTATAAACAATTTAGTATAATCTATTTGTTTGTGTAACTTTTTTTTTATGACATTGAGTTAAAAAAATAACAAATAGGGGATTTGGACAAAAAAATTAAGGGAGTGAAATAATGAATTTTCAATTAAGTAAGGAACATGAAATGACAAGACAGCTTTTTAGAGAATTCGCTGTCAACGAGGTAGAACCGTTAGCTCAGGAAATCGACGAAGAAGAAAGATTTCCTATAGAAACAGTTGAAAAGATGCAGAAATACGGTTTTATGGGAATTCCGTTTCCGAAGGAATACGGTGGACAAGGCTGTGATATTTTTACCTATATCATGGCAGTAGAAGAATTATCAAAGGTTTGCGGTACTACAGGAGTTATACTTTCTGCGCATACATCATTGTGCGGATCACCTATCTATGAATTTGGATCAGAGGAACAAATGAAAAAGTATCTGTCTATGATTTGTAAAAATTCATTGGGAGCTTTTGGTTTAACCGAGGCAGGAGCAGGTACGGATGCAGCGGGACAACAAACAAAGGCTGTTTTAAACGGAGATCACTATGTATTGAACGGAAGTAAAATATTTATAACAAACGGATCCTATTCGGATGTTTATATAGTAATGGCAATGACTGACAAGTCACAGGGCACAAAGGGTATATCTGCTTTTATAGTTGAAAAAGACTTCCCGGGATTTTCAATAGGAAAGAAAGAATTAAAAATGGGTATCAGAGGTTCGGCTACATGTGAGTTGATATTTGAAGACTGTATAGTACCGAAGGAAAACCTGATAGGTAAAGAAGGTCAGGGATTTAAGATTGCAATGAAGACTCTTGACGGCGGAAGAATCGGTATAGCTTCTCAGGCTCTTGGAATTGCACAGGGTGCTATTGATCAGACTGTCAAATATGTACAGGAAAGAAAACAGTTCGGAAGATCTATTTCTAAATTCCAGAACACACAATTCCAGTTAGCAGAAATGCAGACTGCGGTTGATGCAGCAAGATTATTGGTTTACAGAGCTGCTTTGAGCAAGGATGCGGGACAACCATACGGAGTAGATGCAGCCATGGCTAAATTGTTCGCTTCTCAGACAGCTATGGATGTTACGACAAAGGCTGTTCAATTGCACGGCGGATACGGATACACAAGAGATTATCCTGTTGAAAGAATGATGAGAGATGCTAAAATAACTGAAATCTATGAAGGAACCTCAGAGGTTCAAAGAATGGTTATCAGTGCAGGCATGTTAAAGTAGGGAGGTAGTAAAGTGAATATAGTAGTATGCATTAAACAAGTGCCGGATACAACAGAAGTAAGATTGGACCCAAAGACAAACACACTTATAAGAGATGGTGTTCCAAGCATTATTAATCCTGACGATAAAGCAGGTTTAGAAGCAGCATTGAGATTGAAGGATGAAATGGATGCACACGTAACAGTAGTGTCCATGGGACCGCCTCAGGCAGATGCAGCACTCCGAGAAGCATTGGCAATGGGAGCAGACGAAGCGGTACTTGTAACAGACAGAGCTTTCGGCGGTGCAGATACATGGGCAACCTCAACTACATTGGCTGCAGCAATAAATAATCTGAAGTACGATTTAATAATTACAGGAAGACAGGCCATAGACGGCGACACAGCTCAGGTTGGTCCGCAGATTGCAGAGCATCTGAAGCTGCCAAACATCAGCTATGCAGAAGATATAAAAATAGAAGGCGATTCAATAATAGTAAAGAGACAATACGAGGACAGACATCATTTAATCAAGGCGAAGCTGCCTGTATTGATAACAGCATTGACAGAGCTTAACGATCCTCGTTACATGACTCCGGGCGGCATATTCGATGCATTCAGAGTTAAGAAGGTAGCAGTATGGACATTGAATGATTTAACCGTGGATACAAGTAACATCGGACTTAAGGGTTCTCCTACAAAGGTTAAGAAGTCATTTACCAAGGGTGCAAAATCCGCAGGTAAGCTATTTAATCTTGAACCACAGGAATCGGCTGAATTGATAGTTGATAAAATGAAAGAAAAGTTTATTATTTAGTAGGAGGCGGACAATGAATAATACAGAATATAAAGGTGTATTTGTATTTGCGGAACAAAGAGACCGCAAGGTACAAAAAGTTGCCATTGAATTGATAGGCAAGGGCAAGGAATTAGCAAAAGAATTACAAACCACAGTAACGGCAGTATTACTTGGAACAGACATGGAAGACGAAGCTAAAAGATTATGCTACTGCGGTGCTGACGATGTAATATATGTAAATGACGAAATGCTTGACGTATATATGACAGAACCATATGTATATGCTCTCAATAAAATTGTAATGGACAAGAAGCCTGATATCATGCTGTTTGGTGCAACAGCAATCGGAAGAGATCTGGCTCCGAGAGTATCTGCAAGAGTTCATACAGGATTAACAGCAGACTGTACAGGTCTGACAATAGAACCGGACAGCGATGAGCCCGAAAAATTAAACCTTATGATGACAAGACCGGCATTCGGCGGAAACATAATGGCTACAATTGCATGCCCGAACCACAGACCACAGATGGCTACCGTAAGACCGGGAGTTATGCAGGCAGCTAAATATTCGGAAGCAAATCCTGTAAATGTTGAAGAATACAAAATCAACATACCAAAGGAATGCAAAAATGTTGAAATATTGGAAGTAACAAAAATAATTCAGCAAAGAATGAATATAGAAGATGCAAAGATATTGGTATCAGGCGGCAGAGGAATGCACGGATCAGAAAATTATGCGGTTCTTGAAGAACTGGCTGATTTACTGGGCGGAACAATTTCCGCTTCAAGAGCGGCAGTTGATGCAGGCTGGGTTCCAAAGGACAGACAGGTTGGACAGACAGGAAAGACAGTAAGACCAAATCTGTACATTGCATGCGGTATATCCGGAGCAATCCAGCACTTGGCGGGTATGGAGGAATCTGAGTTCATCATTGCGATCAACAAGGATGAAACAGCCCCGATATTTGATGTTGCCGATGTAGGAATAGTAGGCGATATATTCAAGGTAGTTCCTCTTTTAATAGAAGAATTGAAAAAAGAAAAAGCAAACGCCAATAAAAACTAAAATAAATCGGAGGATAGCTGAGCTATCCTCCGATTCGTATAGGTGGAACTTATTTCATTCCGCCGCCGCTCATTTGTCTCTGAGCCATTTCAACCAATCTCTTAGTCATGTATCCGCCTACATAACCATTCTGTCTTGCTGTAAGGTTTCCTTTATCTACTTGCTCATAGTTTGTTAATCCTAATTCGTTAGCTATTTCAGCCTTCATCTGATTCAATGCCTGTTTTGCTTCAGGAACAACGATATTGTTGCTTCCGCTATTATTTGTTGCCATGTTGTTTCTCCTTTCTGAGATCAATATTATTTTGTCATTTCGAATTTAATCATGTATATACCTTGGGCCCAATCAACCTGTGCTGATATGTACTTACAGGTCAATTCAAAATTACAAGATTAAATTTTGAAAGTTATTAAAGATTAACTTTCTAACATTATTATTAACAGTGTCTTCGTTATAATACATGGCAAATAATTCAACAAAAGGTGAAGAATTGCCAGGTATACTTAATTAAAAAAAATATATACTAAATTTTTATTTTGTGATAAAATATTAAATAGGTAACGAATTTGAAAAAAATTCATAACTTAATAATATGATTTCATAAAAACAAAATATTATCATTAAGAAAAGGAGGTAAAAAAGGGGAATAAAAATATTATAGCGCCAGAACTTAATAAGTTGACGAGGACAGAGTTATCGAAAATTCGGCGGACGCTCTGCGATGCAGCTTCATCGATACGGTTTTATAAATACATCCGGTGACGGATGGGACAGAGGAAAACCGATAGCTGAAACATCTTACTGAAATAATATTATTCTATATTAATCCCCAATCAAAATTAAAAAAATATTTTGTGAAATCCTAATTACGGATCTCATTGTTTTTGTGTCATCATATGATTTTTTCTTGAAAAATAAAAATAAATTTCAAGGATTGTTTTTCATGCGCTTATGCAAAAAATTCAGATTGGAGAAAGAAATATGTGTGGAATAGTCGGATATATAGGATTTGAAGACGTAAAAGAAATAATTTTAGGCGGTTTAGAAAAATTAGAATACAGAGGCTATGATTCAGCCGGAATCGCCATAGCTGACAACAATGTGGTAAATGTAGTCAAGGAAAAAGGAAGAATAAACGAGCTCAGACAGAGCATAGATAAAAGCATAACAGGAAATTTAGGTATAGGTCATACAAGATGGGCAACTCACGGTGCGCCTAATCATGTTAACTCTCATCCTCATCAAAGCAGCTCCAAGCGCTTTACACTGGTGCACAACGGCATCATAGAAAACGAAGACGAATTGAGAGAAAAATATCTGAGCGGAGTGGAGTTCACAAGCGATACAGATACAGAGGTCATAGTGCAGCTCATCGAGAAGTTTGTGAATGAAGGAGAAGAGGTGCCTCTTGCCATAAGACATACAATGAGCGAGTTAAAAGGTTCATATGCACTTGCCATCCTTGATAACGAGGATATGAACACCATGTACGCAGCAAAAAACAAAACACCGCTGCTGGCAGGCAAGGGAAACGGCTTCAACATGCTTGGCAGTGACGCGATGGCAATGATTAATTACACAAATTCATTCTATGAAATAGAAGACAAGGAATTTCTCGTAATAACAAAGGATAATATAGATATTTATACCATCTACGGAAATAAGGTTGTGAGAGATACGTATAAAGCAGATATAGATGCATCTGATATCGAAAAAGGAACATATCCTCATTACATGATGAAGGAAATTGAAGAGCAGCCATTTGTGGTAAGAAAAATTATGTCCGAATATTCCGATAAAGACGGCAATATGTAC
This sequence comes from Bacillota bacterium, assembly GCA_023425285.1. Lineage (GTDB taxonomy): Bacteria > Bacillota > Clostridia > Tissierellales > Sedimentibacteraceae > Sedimentibacter. The sequence continues at coordinate 172 of JAFACY010000084.1, read as the reverse complement.
ATGGATACTGAAATTATCCAAAAGGTTCGTGACTGCGATAAGCTTTATATAATAGCCTGCGGAACAAGCTACCATGCGGGACTTATCGGAAAGCAATTCTTTGAAAAAATATCAGAAAAGCCCACAGAGGTAATAATAGCAAGCGAATTTATATACAACATGCCGCTGCTGA
>JAFACY010000056.1 GCA_023425285.1 Bacillota bacterium | reverse complement strand
CGGCATCTCCGTCAGCATGTCCGCCAGTCCATGCCCATGTATTTCTAATGTTATGATGTATCATTAACACTTTACTGAGAGATTTGTTTAATATAAATCCCGAACTGGTTATATGTGCAATTTCGTTATCCCTCAGCAGAATATTTTGCGGAAACATCTCTATACAGTTTAAAATAACTTTTTTGTCTTGGATTTCCTGAGCGTCCTTGGGGATATAATTTTTAATTTCATCAATATAATTCAAAATAAATTTCACCGCCTTATTTATTTTTATTAATAAAACACCTCGTAATATATTATATTGAATTTCCGCAATTAATGTCAAGTAGAGCGATCACTGCTTTTATTCGTCTCACACCTGCCGAAGAAGCTTCTTCCTTAATAATTTTAAATGAACCTAACTCTCCGGTATTACCGGCATGTGGTCCGCCACATATTTCGTCTGAATAGCCTGGTATGGAGTACACTTTAACATTTTCTCCGTACCTTCCGGCGAATACTCCGATAGCACCCAGACAATAAGCATCTTCAAGTTTCATTTCCTTCACAGAAACTTCAATATTTTTTTCGATTGCTTCATTAACTATCCTTTCCACAGCTTCAAGTTCATCCGGTGTAACTTTTCTGTGAAACGAAAAGTCAAATCGAAGTCTTTCAGGTGTTATATTGCTTCCACGTTGTGAAACCTCGTCACCAAGCACTTTACGCAATGCAGAATTCAACAGATGTGTCGCCGTATGGAGCCGGGCAGTTTGAATACTATGATCTGCCAACCCTCCTTTGAATTTATCTTTTGCTCCTTTTCTGGACTTGTTCTGATGCTCTGCATACTTCTCTCTGAATGACTCCACATCAACAGAACAACCCCTTTCATCTGCCAATTCACAGGTAAACTCAATCGGAAAACCATATGTGTCATATAATCTGAATGCTGACTCTCCGCTCAAAGCAGTATTCATTCCAATATTTTTGAGATACTGGTCAGCCTTTTTCAATCCCAGATCCAGGGTTTTTGCAAACAAATCACATTCTTTTTGTATCTGCTCTATGATAAACTCTTCGTTTTCGGTCAATTCTGAATACACATTCGTGTATTGATGAATTATCACTCCTGCCAGATCACATAAATAATTTTGATTAATACCTGACTTCTTAAATATCCTGATCATCCTGCGAATCAAACGTCTTAATATATAGCCCTGCTCCGTATTTGACGGGCATATCTTTCGCGGGTCACCTAATATAAAACTGGCTGCTCTGATATGCTCACAAATAATTCGTTTATCTCTTGTTGACATTTCAGCATTTAATTCCCCAATAATGCTATTCAGCCGGGTCATAACAGGAATAAACAGCTCTGTATCGTAAACATTCGTCTTTCCGTTAAATACTGTCAGAACTCGTTCGAGCCCCATTCCCGTATCCACATTTTTCTGCTGAAGCTCTGTGAAACTTCCGTCTGATTCCTTATTAAACTGCATAAATACATTGTTCCATATCTCAACATATTTTCCGCACTTACATGACGGTCCACAATTGTCACTGCACTTTGGTTTTCCCATATCATAAAATATTTCTGTATCGGGGCCACATGGACCGGTCATCCCAACAGGTCCCCACCAATTATCTTCCCGACCATAAGAATATATTTGACTTTGTTTCAATCCTTTGCTCTTCCATATAGTTTCAGATTCGGTATCGCGGGGCACCAGCAGATCCCCTTCAAACACGGTTACTGCCAGTCGTTCCATAGGTATGTTCAAATTATTTGTCAAAAAATCAAAACTCATAGATATAGATTCTTCTTTAAAATAATCACCAAGAGACCAATTACCCATCATTTCAAAAAATGTCAGATGTGTATCATCACCGACCTCATCTATATCTCCTGTTCTGACACATTTTTGGATATCAACAAGACGTCTACCCTGTGGATGACTTTCTCCTAATAAATATGGTACCAGCGGATGCATTCCTGCCGTAGTAAATAAGACTGTCGGATCATTTTCCGGCAGAAGTGAAGCCGACGCGATTTCTTTATGCCCCCTTTCTTCAAAAAATTTCACATAAATCCTTCTTAACTCATTTGCTGTCATTAATATTACTCCCTCCTGTTTATTTACTAAAAACAAAAAAGCCCTAAGCTGACTTATTGTCAACTTAGGGCGAACTGTTATGTCCGTGTTACCACCTAACTTCAGATTTCTCTGCACTCCATCAATACGGGATATTTCCGATATTGTTTCCTGAATAACGGTGGAACTCCGTTGAAGCCTACTGAGATTTTTCAGAACTTTTCTGTTCGGTTCACGGCTCCGAGACTGCTTCAATATCAGATCAATGAAGATTCACACCAACCATCTTCTCTCTGTGAAATCCCTGATACTTACTATTCCTCATTATAGCCTTTTTGTTTTAAGTTAAAGCAATGCTATCACACTCAACTTGAAATGTCAATTCCATTTTCTTCTGCAGAGGTATGTATATCATATCACCGGCTCACACATATATGTTATTTTCTGAAACAAGCTGTAACAACTTACGTATTAAAGAATACAATAATAGTAATGCTATACAGGAGTGGTGTTTAACTCTTGATGATTAAAAAACTGTATATATATTCAAATTACAGAATTCTGAAATTGCCATTTTTTTCGGGTTTTGCTCTGAAATCTACATAAATTCCTGATAAAAAATTTAAAAATTAATTGAAATTACCCCATTCTTCAAAAACAAAAATCTCAAAAATATTTATGCAGTATTTGCGTATAAATTGTTTTATCTCAATCAGTAAATGCCGGAAAGCTTAAGCAAAATTCCGTACCTTTTCCTGGTTGGCTTTCAACATCAATCTTCCCATCCTGAAGCTGAACAAGTTTTTTAACAATTACCAGACCTAAACCGGTTCCTTTTACTGCTGAATCTGTGTTACGCTGGTTTTTGACACTATAAAATCTATCCCAGATATGCGGAAGTTCATCAGGAGAAATACCAATGCCGTTATCTTTAATTGTGAGTTGAACTTCATCCTCATACGTTTCTGTTATAACATTAATGCTTCCGTTATCAGTAGCATTGATTGCATTTTTCAATAAATTCCTGATAATTTGTTCCATACGGTCAACATCTCCCAGCACTACCGACTTATCTGATTTCTTCGTAAACAGAATAGTGCTGTTATTAATTTTAGCTATCCCTTCCATAGACATGACTACACCCTGAGCTAAGGCTGCTAAATCCAACGGAAGTTTTTCTACAGCGATGTCACCGCTTTCTAACCGGCTTAATGACAATATATCATCTACCAGTCTCGTAATATGATGTGTCTGCGTACAAATCATATCTAAATACTTATCCTGCAATGCTTTATCTTCGGCCATACCGTCACGGACAGCTTCGGCAAATCCCTGAACAGCTGTAAGCGGAGTACGTAATTCATGAGATATTTCTGCAAATAATCTTGTTCTTTCTCCTTCTATTTTACTGCTTTTTGACTGAATGTTTTCTAAAGTTACAGTCAATTTTTTAATTTGCTCTGAAATGACATTTATTTCATCTAATGAATACTTTTCATTATTTAATACATAATTGCCGCCATTGTATTCTGCTATACTGGTAGCTAATCGTGTAATAGGTTTTGAAATACACATTGCTAAATAAACAGAAACAACTATTACAATCATTAAAATAATTATTCCACCGACATACAGAAACAAGCCCATTTTATTTAAAATAAGATCTGTGTTAGCAGAACGCGACTCCAACAATATACCATTTTCAACTACTTTTTCAGCATCACCCATGGGTATAAATGCCGTAAAGGTAAGCTGACCTGTTTCACTATCAATTTTATGTGCAACTGTGGCCTTACCGCTTGTAAGCATTTCTATAAATTTAGTATCTACTTTACTCCCGGGTACTATTTCCTGCTCTGCTGATATATTTAATATTGTACCCTCCTGATTAAATATTGTAATACGTGCATCAAAGCTGTCTGCTAAAAATTTTAATAATTCCTGCTCAGTTTCTAATACGGTAGTCTGCCTGGACAAAGCATAATTAACTCTTTTAGATTTACGCAATAAATCTTGCTCAATCATACCATATACTGACTGCTTCACCATGAAGCTGGAAAAGCTGATTAATAAAACAAGCGCTATGCTAAAAACTATTACATTGGTAAAAAGTAATCTGGTATATATATTCTTATTGAATTGCTCTGATAATTTGTGCCTCATTTTATTCAACAAGACTTTAATTTCATACAAAAAAACCTTCGTTTTATGTAAAAAAACTTTAATTTTATGGACAGATGTACCATGCATAAATTTATTCAAACTGAATCATTCCTCCTTTGACGGAGGTGTAAACTGGTATCCAACACCCCAAACTGTCGTTATATATTCATGTGGCAGTTCTTTTAATTTTTCCCTTAATCTTCGAATATGAACATCTACCGTGCGCTGATCACCAAAATAGTCATAACCCCAGACCGCTGTCAAAAGGTCATCCCTTGTATAAACACGGCGGGGATTCTGAGCCAGATGATAGAGTAAATCAAACTCTCTGGGAGTCAGTTCTATTGCCGAATCACCTACATTTACTCTTCTGATATCAGCCTGTATTTCTAAATCGCAGTATTTTAACTTAGCATATTTAACATCATCGATAGGCTGTGTACGTCTCTGAACTGCTTTAATTCTTGCAACAAGTTCTCTCGGACTGAAAGGCTTGGAGACATAATCATCCGCACCCATCTCCAGACCTAAAACACGGTCTGCTTCTTCTCCTTTAGCTGTAAGCATAATTATAGGAATCATTCTGATAGACCTTAATTTTCGGCAAAGGGTAAGCCCATCTATACCCGGAAGCATAATATCAAGAATTACAACATCAGGATTCTCCCTGTCAAAGACTGATAATACTAAATTGCCATCATTTATACCTATAACGTTAAAGCCTTCTCTTTCTCCGTACAGCTTAACTAATTCCAATACATTCGGATCATCATCCACGACTAAAACTTTACCCAAATAAGACATGTCTTCCCCCTTATCTGTACTTTCATCATTATGTATATTAATACATTTTATTTTCTTAAATTTCCAGTAATCTCACAAATAGATTGAATTTTTATTTACAAAAATTATATTTTAATATTTGAAATTATATATGACCTAAATTATGTTGTCAACATTTATCGCCTTTTTATTCCCTTCCAAAATACGTAAAAAGCCCGGCAACAAGAAAATTATTTCTTTATGCCGGGCTAATGCAGCCACCAAACTCGCGTTGTAGTAGTTTTAAAAATTTTTCTTTTTATCATGAACTTGTCCCCCTTGACATTTCATTTTCTTTTTACAAAATAATTCTATTGCAGAAATATTAACTGCCTTTTACCAAAATATAAAAAGTTATTTCTAAAATATTAATAAATGTTACAGATTCGGTTTTATGTCTTTTTTTGTACTATAATAATTAAGGGGAATTAATTGCATATGGGGTACTAAATAATGACTGTAAATTATATCAGGAGGATTTAACATGAAGCAACTTAAAAAACTAAATATCATATGGTTCATATTGATATTGTTGACTACTATGGCTCCGGTCTATGGATATAGTGATCCGATTGTAACAAAAGCTCTGGACCTGCTTGGAACACCTTATAATTATGATGGTAAATCACCAGACGAAGGCTTTAATACAACCAGTTTTGTACGCTACGTTTTTAAAGACGTTCTTGACATAGAGCTCTCCGCTTTTTCAGACAGGATCTATGAGATGGGAGAATCCGTCTCCAAAGAAGAGCTTCAGGCAGGAGATCTGGTGTTTTTCCGGGGAAGCAGTCTTATCCCGGGTATTTATAAAGGAAACGGCATGTTTATAGTTCAGACTACTGAAGGAGTTGCCGAAAGAAATATTGAGAGTGAATATTGGGCAGATATATATGTCGGTGCAAAACGGCTGACGGAGACTGATATATATTATCTCCGGTCTGAAAATTATAAGGATCATGAAAATCCAGCTGTTCGGGAAGCAATGAACTATATAGGAACTCCTTATTTGTTAGGCGGTGACACAGTTTATGGCTTTGACTGTTCTTATTTAGTTCAGACAGTCTTCAGAGACGCTGAAAACATTTATTTGCCCCGCATAACCTATAAGCAATGTGAAGCAGGCGAAACTATCGCTTATAAAAACAGGCGCCCCGGAGACGTAGTATATTTTTCAAAAAAAGAACAGTCTGAAGGGATATCACATGCCGCAATTTATCTTGGAAATAATTATATAATCCATGCATCAGGTGACGAAGGTATAACTACTATCAGCTACTTAGGACAAAGTCTGCTGGATAGGTTTAAGCTAGTAAAACGATTTGACTCCCTTAGTCTGCGGATGGAGACAAAAGTAGTTGAAGAAGCATATAAAACTCTGGGTATACCTTACTCAGCAGGAGGAAATACCATTGAAGGCTTTGATTACTCCGGCTTTATACAATATGTTATGAAAGCAGCCCTGGATATTGATCTGCCAAGATATTCATTCCAGCAATGGGCTTTGGGAACCGTAATAAAAACGGAAGATTTAAACATTGGAGATGTTCTGTTCTTCCAGGGATCCGAGGTGCTGCTGCCGGGATTATATATCGGAAACGGGCAGTTTATCATCGTGACAAAATACGAAGGTGTAGCAATTCGTGATCTTAATATCTCAGACAGCTATTGGACTCAACACTATGTTGGAGCAAGACGATATGAAAAAATCAGTGAGTAGCCGGATTAAGGTGATTACGGCAATTGCTTTATTCTTTCTATTGATAGGTTATTCAGCTTATGTAAGATACGAAGGTGTAAAATTAAAGGATGAGAATGAAAGACTGGAAAAACAATTAGATATTGCAAATGAAAAAATAAATGAACAAAAAAATGATCTCGTTGATTTAACATCTTTATTGGATTCTCAAAAAGATATTGATTTTGAAATTGAAGTTAAGGAAACAGGCTCTGATGTTACAGTTGTGGCAATTCATGGAGGTAAAATTGAAAAAGGCACTACCGAACTAGCCTATGCCTTAGCTTCTCATAATAATTACAACTACTATTCATTCCTGGGTTTGAAAAGAACAAATAATTTTTCACTGCATATTTCCTCAGATGAATTCGCTGAATTATATGCAATGGAAATGGTTTCTGAATCTGAAGTAACATTATCAATACACGGGTGTGACGGTGCAGAAGAATTCACATATATCGGAGGCCGTGACACTGAATTGGCAGAAAGAGTAGAAGAATCTCTGACTAAGCATGGCTTTACCGTAAAAGAAGATACTCCGAAGGAGCTGGCAGGTATGTCGACGGATAACATAGCGAACAGAAATATAGACGAACGCGGAGTACAGCTGGAAATATCCGAGGGCTTGAGGACAAAGTTTTTGTCTGCTGATGAAGATATCTTGCAAAGCTATGTTCTCGCCATAAGTGAGGCAGTCAACAATATTAAATAAACTGAAAAACTGACAAGCTGCCTGAGAACAATATCATATCAAAGGCAGCTTGTCAGTTTTATTTATGTATAGTATTGTTTGGAACTAATCTTTAATTCAAAGTAACATCTTCAAAATCCTTAATTAATTCACCAGGAGTTTTTGCACCCTTTTCTAATGCCTTCTCCACTTTCTTTTCCAGATCAGGTTTTGGAGAGCTGAACAGGCTTAAGAGACCTTTAGATTTATTATTATTAATCTTGTCCATAAGATCAACTATTGTCGGCCAGCTTTCACTTAGCGCTTGATTGATTGTGTCTGCATAATCGTTTAAGGTATCTGAATCAGCTGCGAGCTTATCTCTCAGCCCTTTGGAAACAGCAATCTGAACACCGCCAAGCTGATAGCTGTCATCAAACAGTTTGTTCCTATTTACTATATTGCTGTTCATAATGCCGGCAATACGATTAGGAATACTTAAAGTTTGTACATTGTATCCATGAGCATTAAGATGTAATCTGATCAATTCTGCCAGCATCTTATTCTGACCGCCGATATAAGTAACTTCACCATCACCGGCAGCTCCGATGACAGAAACGGTGTAATCCGATTTATTGACTAAGCTTACGGCTGTTGGTTCGTCAAAATTGACAGCCTTTATAAAAAGACTCCCGTTACCGTCCGATTTAAGCCCTTCAAACAAGTAAGTGTTATATTTACCGTATCCGCTCAATGCTTCAACTAATTCTGAGGTTCCTTTTTCAATACCTCCGCCATGTATGCCTAAAATTGTTGTATCACTTCCGATATCATCAGTTTTAATGTTATAATCCGAGGGATCTTCGGCTGCAGCCAGTTCGGCAAAGCTGAGGTACCCCAAGCCCGGCACTAGGGCATATATGGTTACACCAATACTGAGTGTAAACACTAAAACTAAAGCTAAAATTTTTTCGAGTTTCTTATTCATACTAATCTTACTCCTTCATTATTTAAATTATTACCGATAAGAGGTAATTCGCAGCAAATATCGATATAGCTAATATCAGCAGCACAAGCGCTTGATAGTTAGTGTTTTTCTTGCTTACCTTGACAAGATACAGACATTTTTCTTTCAATGTTAATTCATCGAAACCCG
>JAFACY010000039.1 GCA_023425285.1 Bacillota bacterium | reverse complement strand
TCAACCTCTATTTCTATATTGCTTTCCAGCCCTGCCTTTATGAGCTTATCCGTTGCTTCGGCAATTGTAAGTCCCAAAAGCTCGGGAACCTGAACCATTTGCTTTTCAACGTGACCGAGCTCTTCCTCAGTATAAACCGGCTCAACATCGTAATATTTCATTATGTTTTCCAAAAGATCCGCTGCAACTGGTCCCGCAACAATACTTCCGAAATATCCTATGCTTGGATCCGGCTCATCAACTATTACAAGGACGATGGCTCTGGGATTGTCAACCGGTGCTGTTCCGATGAATGATGATACGTATGTATTATCAATATATCTTCCGTTTATAACCTTTTGGGCTGTACCTGATTTTCCGCCTATCCTGTATCCGGGTCTGTATGCCTGCTTGGTTCCTGCTTCTGCGGAGTCCTTCATAATGGAAAGCATCATTTTACTTGTTTCGTCAGAAATAACCTTTCTTCTTATTTCAGGTTCAAAGCTTTCAACAACATTTCCGTCATCATCTATCAGCTGCTTCACAATGCGCGGCTTCATGAGATCTCCTCCGTTTGATATTGCAGAAACAGCCGTAATCAACTGTATGGGAGAAACCGCCACGCCCTGACCGAATGCCTGTGTTACGACATCAACATCCTTCATGTTTATGGGCTCCTTCAACAGTCCGAGAGCTTCTCCGTTCAGCGCGATTCCCGATTGCTCTTCCAATCCGAAGGATTTTAAATACTTATAAAATGCATCCTTGCCTATATCAAGACCTATCTCTGCAAGTGCATCATTGCACGAATTCTGAATTGCTTCCGATAATGTTTGCTGCCCGTGAGGTCTGTAATATCTCCAGCATTTTATATTGTTGCTTGTAATCTGTCTTACATAACCGTCACAGAAATATGTAGAATTCAGATTTGCCGCATTTTCCTCAAGAGCAATGGCAGTAGTCAATAATTTAAATGTCGAACCGGGCTCATATATGTCGTTAACAGCCGGGTTTCTCCACATGTCATACCATGATTTTTTTAAATCCTCCTCGGACAAAGTTTCCCACTGTGCCTTAATCCCATCATCCATGGGTATCTTAGGGTCATTGGGGTCATAATCCGGTTTAGATGTCATTGCTAACACATCTCCGTTATTTGGATCCATAACAATAACTGTGGCTCTTAAGGCGTTATAGTCCCTTAAAACCTTCAATGCAGCTGACTCGGCATAGTGCTGTATAACTTCGTCTATGGTCAGCACAACCCCCAAGCCGTTTATGGGATCATAATAAGAGTTGTATCCAAAAGGAAGCTCTCTTCCGATAGCATCGGTATTTATAACAGTCCTGCCCGGTATTCCGGTAAGATATTCATTATATGTTGCCTCAACTCCGTAAAGTCCATCCTGGTCAATATTCGTAAAACCAAGAACATACGGTGCAAAATTACCGTATGGATAGATGCGCTTATTGTCTTCAATGACACTTATACCGCTCAATTCCTGTTCACGGATTTTTTGTGCCTGTTCTTCCGTTATCCATCTTTTTATAGCCACATATGAATAATCGGATGTAATTCTATTTAGCACCGTTTCATAATCCATTTCTAAAATTTCAGCCAGAATTTTTGCGGTTTCCTCCGGTGTTCTTGTGTTGAGAGGAATCAAATCTCCTGCCGTATTTTTATTGATTGATTTATTTAATTTCTTGAGAATCCCGGTAAGCAGACCTCCGTCCGCCTCTTCTTCGGAAGTATCCTCATTAGCCGATAATTTGCCTTTTACGACATCAGCCGGCACACAAACCACTGTACTTGAATTGACACTCACCGACAGCTTTTTTCCTTTAGCGTCATAAATTGTCCCTCTTTTGGCGTTTATGGTAATATCACGGGACCAATTTTCCATTGCCTGCTTTTTATATTCTTCGCCATCAATTATCTGTATGAATCCTAACTTAACTATCAATGCAATTGTAACTAAAAAAAAGAAAAGCAAAAATACCAACATTCTTTTTTTATTTTGAAGGTTAGTAGTGCTTTTAATACGCTTTTTCATTATTGCACCCCCTATTGAATGAAACTTACAACCTTATCAACTATACCAAGTAGTATATTTTGACCTTTTTCTTTTGCTTTAACAGCTTCATCCTGTGTTTCTTCAGGGCTTCCATATTTAAAATCAACAAACACGGTTTGTTTTCTTGTGGGGTAATTCATCCCCAAATACGTCTTAGCCAATTCTTCTATACTGTTTGTATTTTTGATACTTTCAAGAGTTATTTCATAAGCTGCTATGTCATTATTAAGATTTACAATGTCTTTGTTCAATGTATGAATTTCCATCTGTTTATCCGTAATTATGGCATAATTGTATACTATTATAATTCCAAGAACAAAAGTTACAGCAAGCATAACTGTATTTTTTATGCTTTCTATAACATTATTATTTTTCTTATTTCGTTTTATTCGTTTTTTATTGGGAGAATTCAGTTCTTGTCCATAATCAATATCAACGACTTCTTTTCTTAAAGCTGACACTTGTTACACCCTCTCTCCTATCCTTAGCTTCGCGCTGTGTGCTCTGTGATTTTCATTTATTTCTTCATCCGACGGAACAATCGGCTTTTTAGTTACTATTTTTAATTTTCTCCTGTGATCGCATATGCATTTTGGAAATTCCGGCGGACAGACACAATCCTTGTTCAGATCCGCAAATGTGTTTTTAACTATTCTGTCCTCAAGGGAATGGAATGTTATAACACAAATTCTCCCGCCCTTTTTCAGGCAGTCAACTGCATCAACAAAAGTGTTTTCGAGTATTTCAAGCTCTCTGTTCACTTCTATCCTTATTGCCTGAAATGTTTTTTTAGCCGGGTGCGAACCTTCCTGTCTCACCTGCTTTGGTATTGCTTTTTTAATTATGCTTACAAGCTGTCCGGTGGTTTCTATAAATTCATTTTCTCTTTCCTGTACGATAAATTTTGCAATTCTTGATGCCCACTTTTCTTCACCGTATTCCCATATTATTCGGGACAGCTCATTTTCTTCATATCCGTTAACTATATGTCTTGCGGTAATAGTACCGTTCTTATCCATTCTCATATCAAGAGGCATATCATGATTGTAGCTGAAGCCTCTTTCGGGTATGTCAAGCTGAAACGATGATACCCCTAAATCAAATATAATTCCGTCAATTTTATCTATATGTAACTCTTCAAGGACTTCTTTTATATTGCTGAAATTATTTTTAACAGCTATAAAATTATCATAATCCTTTAATCTTTCAGTTGCTCTCTCAATGGCATAATCATCCTGGTCAATACCGATAACCTTTCCGGCAGTTACTTGTTTAAGTATTTCGAAGGTATGACCTCCGCCTCCCAGAGTTGCATCAACATAAATACCGTCTGATTTTATATTAAGCCCCTGGATAGCTTCATTCAATAAAACCGAAGTGTGTCTGTAATCCATATGGCTCCTCCCCTACAGTCCGATCCCCAAATCCGACATTTTTTCCGCTATGCTGTCAAAGTCATATTCATCATTGTTGGAATAATCATCCCAGCTGTCCTTGTTCCAGATTTCAATTCTGTCTATAACCCCTATTACGACAGCCTCTGAATTTAATTCACTGAATTCTCTCAGAGATGGCGGTACTAATATCCTTCCCTGTTTATCAAAAGAACATTCACTGAATCCCGAAACAAATCTACGAAGAAAGAATCTTTCTTCTTTATTGAAGGTGGATAAATTTTTAAGTTTACCGACGAATTCTGTCCATGTTTCAATAGGATAAATGAACAAGCACTTATCCAGACCTTTACCGATATAAAATGTTTCGCCAAGCTCATTTCTAAATTTGGAAGGAATTATAACCCTTCCTTTCTCATCAAATGAATGTATGTATTCACCAGTAAACATTTTCTACCACCTACTGGGCATATTATACCACAATGTGGGATAAAAACACCACTATTATTTTTATTTTTTGAAAAAAATTTTTTTTACGTAGTCTTGCATAAAAAAATCCTTGTTGTTCAGTAAGAACAACAAGGATTTTTATAATATTTTATTATGTCAGATTTTTTTCTTTCTCACAACATACCACAGAACAACTCCGGATAGTATCATGGCGAGGCTGATTAACTGTGCTACTCTCATGTTTAAGAACATGAGACTGTCAGTTCTTAAGCCTTCGACAAAGACCCTGCCTGCCGAGTACAATATCAGATAAAGCGCAAGAATCTGACCGTGAGTTGTCTTTTTCTTCCTAGTAAACCACGTAAGAAAAATAAATACCGCAATGTTTATTATAGATTCATATAAAAATGTGGGATGTACTTTTTGACCGTTCACCACTATTCCCCACGGCAAATCCGTGGGTCCTCCGTGAGCCTCCTGATTTACGAAATTGCCCCATCTGCCAATTGCCTGCCCCAGTGCAACGCTGGGCATCAATATGTCAAGAAGCTGCAGCACATTGATTTTCCTCTTTTTGCAAAATAATATACCGGTTATTACTCCTGCAATAAGCGCACCATGTATGGCAAGTCCGCCGTTTCTTATGTTGATAATTTCCGAAGGGTTCTGACTGTAATAATCCCAGGAAAATATCACATAATATGCTCTTGCCCCGATTATTGCAACAGGAATTGCTATCAATAAAAAATCAAGAACATTGTCCTCCTTAAAGCCGATTCTCCTTGCTTCCTTTACCGCAAAGAAAACACCCAAAAGAACACCCAATGAAATCAAGACACCATACCACATTATATCTATTCCGAATATTCTGAAAGCGACAGGATTCATTATTACCTCCTATAAATGCCGGAAAATATCCGACTGATATCCCTGTGTAACATTAACAATTATATAGACATATCACTTTCAAGTCAAATAAAAGATAATTATGGTAATTTCTATTAATTATATATCTATGCTCATGGCATTCTTAACATTTTCAACCGTTTTATTTCCTATTATATTTGCTTTTTTGCTGCCCTCAATTATAATTTCACGTACCTTTTCAATGTTTTCTTCATAATAGGCACGTTTTTCCCTGAATGGCTCTATCAATAAATTTATTTTTTCCGATAATAGATTTTTGCAGGACACGCAGCCGATATCGGCATTTCTGCACATTTCACAAATATTCTCATAATCTCCGCCATTGAATGCCTTATGATATTTGCTTACCGTACATATATCCGGATTGCCCTTGTCCTTAACGCTTATCCTGTTTTTATCGGTTACAGCTGATTTTACCTTTGCTTTTACGATTTCTTTGCTATCTGACAGGTAAATTGCATTATTAAGACTTTT
>JAFACY010000032.1 GCA_023425285.1 Bacillota bacterium | reverse complement strand
CCGGTTTTGCCGTCTCCAGTAACGGGTGCGAATCCAAGATCCATAGCGTCAAGACTCAGCCGGTCAAGCGGTATGTCTTTTTCTAACATCAAAAGTTCCGTCGCAGAAGATCCTTCTTCATCTCCGCCCAAAGCAGCACCGATACCTCCTGCCGCAGCATTAACCGATCCGTCAAGTCCCGGCTCATAAACAGCATAAACCCTTACATTTGAATTGCTGCTTCCATAATTTAGCTCCGGTTTTTCCAATGACGAGCTGTATACCAGCCCTTTGAGCTGTGACAAATCCATCATAAACGGAACAACAAGTGTTTTTTTCTCGCCTTTATCATTTTCATATGCTATTCCAACCGGATAGCCTTCATATTTTGTGTCAAATTGATAATACTCCGAAAGAATTTTAACTCCAAGGTCCGTGTATGCATAAATCTTTTTCTGCGGCATGAACCCTATATTTGAAAACAGCTCCACAGCCGTATCAGTAACGGACGCAATCTCTCCGAAGCCTTGCGTCAAAACACTTTCGGTTGAATAATCCGGTCTGTAAGCCTTAGGTATGCAGTTGATTTTCTTAAGGAGCTTCAGAACCTGCTCCTCGTTGGATGCGGCATTCATCAGCTTAATTCCGTGAGTATTGATGGACGGGATAACAAGATTGTCATATCCGTCATTCTCCTCCAATTTAATCACAGGACTGTATTTATTTTCTCCTAATGCTGCGTATTTCTTTACAGCAACACCCACGGCGCTGTCAAGCTGTTTTTCAAATTCATCATTTTTTGGCACATCAGCTTTGTATGCAATCATTTCGGTTGTGGAGAAATTACCTGCTGCAATCGGAACCAATATATCTTTGTTATACTTTGACTGCAGTGTCCAATCCTCAATATTGCCGTTCGGTCTGTCAAATACAACCAGGGCCCGACGCTCATGACCCTCAAAAACCGCAAATCTCTCTCCTATGCCGTATATGAGGTATTGATTTGTTCTGGATGGCAGGAGAAGCTCGCCGGTAGATTCCCATCCTGCTCCTCCGATACCGATACGACCAGCCGTAATATCTGCTCCCGCCTTACCGGAACCGGATGTCGGCATGTAATTCTTATTTACTAAACTGAAAAAATCCGGAGGAACAACAGTCCCTTCGTTGCCCGGTTTGTCGATAAAGGTTACATCCAACAACACTGTATCTTGATTAAAGGCATATTTTTCACCCTGCTTAGTGGGCAAATCCATACGGGAGGATAATTGTACAAGCTGATTGATACGAACTTTGACAAATTCACCATCTATTTCAGTTACGGGGCTTGGTGCGCCAAGCGTCTTTCCTTCCGAAACCTTAAAGAGTGCAGCGGTATCCCTGAGGTCGAAAAATAGCTGTGATTTATAGCCTTCCAATGCCTGAGGCATGTCATAAGCCATGCGTACAACATTTGTGGACGCAGGAGCCAACATCACTTCTTCACCGAAGCCCAAAGGCATGTGATTTGTAGCATCGCTCAATTCTGAAAGAAGCTCCCCGCTTTCCGTATCGTACTTCAGATATATCCTTTCTGCAGGGTTGATATTCAGGAGTGCCTGAACCTTGGTATCGAATACAGCTTCAATTACGCGGAATGCAGCGAAGTCGGCTGACTGAAGCTTGCTGATTTCATTTTCTACGGTTGCAGCCGTCACATTCATGGTAAAGGCTTCCGTAATATTTTGCGGGGAAGACTGCTGAGGCAGACTTTCAAGCTTCATAAACCATTCGGGCATCTCCCCTGTTATAGGCATCTGTATATGCCCGTACTTAGTATCATAAAAATGCAGTGATTGCTGAGTATATCCCGTGTGGCTGTAAGGTATCATAAACACCAGCATACCTTCCACAGTACCACCGCTTGGAATTTCAACCGAGGGATCTCCGTGCACCGTAACAGGATTTTCTAAAAGCCATGTAGCCTTGGATGCCGGATACATTCCGACTCCGTCTATGCTGATGTAGAAATGCTTAAATATGCTTGGTATCAGATACGGAATATTTTCATCGGTAATGTTTTTCATTTTTACTTCAAGAGCAACAAATCTGTAGTTGCTTCTCCATGCATCCAGGCCAAGGAATTTGTCAAAATAGAACGCATCTCCCACGTCCAGCTCCATAGCCTTGTTACTCATGGATTTTCCGATTTCTGCCTTTGTGTATAGAATACTGTCCTTTCCGATTTCACCGACACCGTTTGCTCCGCTGCTATTTTTCTCACCTGCTTTTACCGTATACAGCTTTGCTTTTTTTCCTGTTTCAATTTTTACAACCTGAGGCTCAACAGGTGTTCCTTTCTTTTGCGGAGGGGTGAATTCTGCTTCGTCCTGAGCCTTGTAGATCAAATTATCCCCTTGCTCGGTCTTATATGATATTTCAACCGTAATCGGTGTGGTTTTTGCTTCGCCTGCCTTCTCCAGCCTGCTCAGAAGAGAATCAAGCTTTGCCATAATGTCACTTGTTGACTCGCTGACAACATATTCTCCGTTTGTCGCTGCGGCAGCCTCGGCAAACACCTTTTCCTTTTCGGGTGTGGAAATTCCCATGCCTATCCACAGCACGAAAATTCCTTTATCCTTAATTTTTGATAATAATTTATTAAATGCTTCCTTATATCCTTCTTCTACCTCAAGACCGGAATCAGTGTGGAACACGATAACCCTTTTGCTGCTGGGCACGGTTATAATATTTTCATATGCGGTGGTAAGTGCCTCAACAATCGGTGTTCCTCTGTCTGCCTCCATCTCCCCCATTGCTTTTAAGAACTTCACCTTGTCTGTGGTTGAAATCTGGCTTGAGTTGAGCTGTACTTGTGTAGGTCCACCACCTTGGAATGTCATAAGCTGAGTCACTGCATTCGCAGGCAGCTTGCCGATGAAATCCGTGAGCATCTGCTTCGTTTTTTCCATACGGTAGTTACAGTCCACACTCTCATCGGGACTCTTGCTCATGGAGCCCGAATTATCTATGACAAGAGAAAGCACAGGAGTCTGGCTTACGTTATTTTCCGTAGGACGCTCATAAGTGATGACAAAGTTGTTGCCAAGCTTTGAGCCTATTGCCGTAAATACAGCCTCCAAAGCCTCGGGATTTTTGGCAGGATAATACTGACCCCCAGATGCAGCCGCAAATTCTGTCAGGCACTGTATATCCGGGGCTCCGTCCACGGATGTGACAGCCTGATCGTCATTAAGACGCTTGCCGAAGCCTATGGTATAAACCGGAATCTGTAATTCAGATATTTTCTTAACAACAGCATCCTTAGTGTTGGAGCTTCCCTGTCCTCTACCGTCCTCCCGGGAATCCACACCGTCAGTGAACACAACCACTGCAGGACGTGTCTTTCCGTTGACTGCATTTAAGCCCTCCATTGCGGCATCATACAGCTTGGTTGCTCCTACAGGACGTATTCCTGACAGTGCCTTCAATGCGTCAGCCTTCGTTTCTCCCGCATGAGGCGTAACCGCTGAACTGAACTGTACAATTTTGACAAAGCTGTTGTCAGGCAGGGTTTCAACGAATTTCTTCGCTGCCTCAATCGTTGCCGCCATATCATTTTCCATGGAGCCGGAGGAATCGATTACCAACGCAACGCTGCAGGGTGCAATTTCCCTGCGTATATCCGTAATCTTCACCTGCTTGCCTCCCTCGGTTATAACGGTGTTCTCCTTTGTGGGGAATACGTCACGCTCCTTGGGATCGCTCACCGACAGAGCTAATTCGGCGGTCTTGGTCAGGTCCCTTTTTTCCATAATCTCAATACTGCCTGTCAGCTCCTTGTCATCGGACCCGGACATCAGCACCTCATTAGCAAGACGCAGGCTATCCGGCAGCAGGACGGTAGTTTCCTCCCCTGCGGATACGGGTACAAGCTGGGTACGGCTTCTGCCAAGTTCACCGGGCAGCATATTTACCACGGTGTAATATCCGGGAGGCATAGTAAAGTATATATCATCTCCGCTGCTTATACCGTAGTCATTGCTGTGTACATTGCCTTCATTTCTCTCAAAGCGGTAGCGGATGCTTTCCACGTCATAGGTTATACCCACATGCTGCTGAGGAACGACGTATACCCTTCCATAGGGTGCATTTTTTACCACTATGGTACCAAGGCCTCCCTGCTTATATCCCGGCAGGCTGTATTCCGTTTCACTCATGCAAAATGTAATTTCTGACGGCAGCGGATCACTACCGTACTTTTGCAGCGTAAACTCTATCAGTCCCGGATCCTGCGGAAAATCATACAGAGTATAATCCTTGTAGTGAGCGGCATCAAGACGTGCATAATATCGTGACCACATTGTAGTGCTGTCGATCTCATTGTTGTTTTCTGTCTTGATTTCCAGCATGCCGTCAGGCAGACTGGCCTTAATAACAGAAAACTTCTTCCCCGGCATTTCCATAAGGAAGCGGAAGGCACCTGAGCTGTCGAACTGGTCCGCAGTTATTTTGTATTCCTTGTTAATTTCAAGTATTTTCTGTTTTACGATGTAGAGATACACCCTCTCCCATCTTTCGGCTTTCACCTGACACCACCAGACAGCATCCTGCTTTTTCAGATTGAATGCAAAGGATTCATCAAAAGCCGAAGGCAGTACCGACCCACCTATTTTGGATGCATATTCACGCAAAAATGGCAGAACATCACCAGTTTTGGCACTGAAGCTGAAATCCCATTCTTCACCTGACAATCTCTTTGTAACTTCGGCGAAACCGTCTAAATAGGAAAGCTCCATTCCGCCCTCCGCACGGTAATATGTCCCCATATCGTATAGATTCTGTGCACCTAGAGGATTAATCTCAGGTATGGGTATATCCCATTCACCTACCTCTCCGGTCTCCGGTGTTTCCGGCTCAATACCCCTTGCAGTGAGTCCGCTCATATCATAGCTTTTGAGGTATTCGGCTATATAGCCGGCAAGAGGTGATTCATAATCCTCCTCTGTTTCGTCAATATAGTTCGTCTCAGATTCATGCACCTGCCCGGCGCCTTCACTTTCATTTTGTGTTTTCTTTGTACATCCCGAAGAAAGATTAATAATCATACATAAAATAAGAACAAGGCTGAGAATTCTTTTCATAGTTACCTCCATTACGTTTAATTCCACACCGCTTTATTGCGGCACAAATGTTTTCAACTATAGTATAATCCCTGCCTTGTTCAAATGAAATCACCCCAAGGGTGATTCTTAAGTAAAAAATGTATTATTCTCAGTATGATTTCTTTATAGGAACATAAATATCCATAACAGTGTCCCTTCTGTGATGACAGCGTTCATCATAGAATTCAAAATCCATCTTGCCTTCATCGTAAATATAACCACTGTCCTTAAACCAGTCTTCAAAAATATATTTCCATGTACCTGCAATGATTTCCGCAAATTTGTTTTGCTCTTCATCATTTGATGTATCTACGGGAGCAGTTGTAAAAACCGCATATTCCGCCTCCGGAACCTCTACAGTCAGCATATCCTCTTCTGTCTTTGAAAAATCATCTACGATTACACCCAAAAGATATATTACATTACCGTCCTCTGATAACGGTACACATAAGCCGACCTCTCCATGCTTGGGGGGATTTAAAATTTCATACATTTTGCTTTCTAAATTTTCACCGTCATAATTGCTCCAATAGGATGCAATATCCTTTGTATATGTTGCTCCGCTTATATTTGTTTTAATTCCGTAGCCTGCAACTTTAAATGCCGGTTTTTTTACAATAACAGGATTCATAACATAACCTCCGATTTCAAATGTTGTTTTTGTATCAGCATATTGAGCCATGTGCATCATATACTGTGTGGGACTGTAGCCGTAGGCTTTACGAAAAGCCTTGGCAAATCCGCTTGGTGTTTCAAATCCATAATCCAGAGCAATATCAATGATTTTTCTGCCGTTGAACAATTCCGTTGCTGCTAAGGACAGTCTGCGCCCCCTCACATATTCCATTATGGACACTCCCCTGCAAAGATTAAAAACTCTGCAAAAATGGTAAAGGGAATATCCTGCATGACCAGCTATTTCTTCAACAGTAATATCTTCTTTGATATGGTCTTCAATGAATTCAATACATTTTTCAATTTCTTCTCTGTAATTCAATGCACATTTCTCCTATCTGCCTGATAAATTAATTATACAACTATTCTGAGATTAATCTGTTCCTGTATTGCTGAATATTTTAACATATTATTTTTTAAATGTTAATCCGGTTCACCATTTTCTTGAAGTTTGGGCAGTTTTGTGGTATATTGAGCATATCTTTTATGTCATTCAGAGGGCTTTAGCCCGAGGAATCTCATTTTTTGAAGTACTGAGATCCTTCGCTGTCGCTCAGGATGACAAATAATAGGGTGGCTGTGAGTATTATGAAAATAACAGGTGTTGTATCTGAATATAATCCTTTTCATAAGGGACATGAATATCAATTGAAGGTTTCACGGGAAAAAACTGCTTGTGACGGTGTTGTTGTTGTAATGAGCGGTAATTTTGTGCAGCGTGGTGAGCCTGCCATAATAGATAAGTACAGACGTGCCGAAGCTGCTGTATATGGAGGTGCTGATCTGGTTATTGAGCTGCCTGTGCCCTTTTCATTTCAGAATGCTGAGATGTTTGCCAATGCTGCCGTTAAAGAACTGAAAAAAATACCTGTCAGCGCTCTGAGCTTTGGCTGTGAAAGTGAGGATGTGGAGCTTTTGAAAAGTATAGCATCTGTTCAGTTGAATCCGAAATTTGGCATTGATATAAAGAAAGAAATGGATAAGGGTCTGTCCTATCCCAGTGCTTTAACCAATGTGGTTGTTTCAGTACTTGGAACGAGCGCTCACGATGTCATAGGTTCTCCCAACAATGTGCTTGCCATAGAATACATCAAAAGCACCATAAGGCATAAATTGAATTGTGATTTTGCACCTGTGAAAAGAGTCGGCAAGGGTCACAATGACATAACAGTGTCAGGCAGATATGACAGTGCAACGGCAATAAGAAAAAGCATACTGTCAGGCTCATCAGAGCATGGTAATTCCCTCACAGAAAAAAGCAATCAGGCAATTAAATCGTTTTATAATGAATATAACGGCTTTAACAGTCTTAACAATTATCTTGATATAATTTATTTTAAAATACTGGAGCTTGGAATTGATGGTTTAAATAATATTTATGAAGTGTCAGAGGGGCTGAACAACAAAATATATGAGAATGTGTTTAAACACAGCAATATAGATGATTTCATCATGTCGCTGAAGTCCAAGCGATATACATACTCAAAACTCAGAAGAATGCTTTTAAATATATTGTTAGATGTTAAAAAAGATGACATAAAATCGTTTATGTTAACTGATATTGACAATTATATAAAGATTTTAGCTTTTAATGATGTGGGAAGAGAAATCATTAAGTATGCTAAATCTAATGGTACGGCTGTCATTAACCGCTATTCTGATTATAGTAAAAATGCTGTAAATGCAGAGAAATCACCACTGTTTAATCTTACTAACAAGACCACCAACATATATTATCTTCCTTTTAAGGACAGAAATATAAATGAAGAATACAAAAAAAATGCAAGCTATTTAAACATAATAACCCCTCGTTAACAATAAAATGTTATGGGGGGTTGTTTATGTTCAGAAGAAATTTTATTCCCATCTTAGTTTTATTATTGATTTGCTTTTTTATTTTGAAGCCTGCCACAGTATCTGAGGGGGCTTTTAATGGTTTAAAAATATGGGTAAGCAATATTGTTCCATATCTGTTTCCCATGTCTGTTTTGTCAAATATACTGCTTAAATACAATTTTATATACAGAGCTTTTGAACGTTTTAACAAGTATGCTGTGATTCCGTATTTTATAGGCTTTGTATCCGG
Source organism: Bacillota bacterium (assembly GCA_023425285.1). Lineage (GTDB taxonomy): Bacteria > Bacillota > Clostridia > Tissierellales > Sedimentibacteraceae > Sedimentibacter. Next base: position 5,494 of record JAFACY010000032.1, on the reverse strand, counting down.
CTATCCCTCCGGAGCCATGACAATAAACACTATGTACGAAAATAAAAGGATAAATAATGACGAGGCAAATTATCTGCTTTCCTTCACTAATAACTGCAGCTTTCAGTTTATTGCGGGAGCCATATCCTTTTCTATGCTGAACAATTTCAATTTGTTTAAATATATTGCTGTCCCCCATTTCGCAGGTGCAATTATTCTCAGCTTTTTTATAAAAAACAACACTGTTTCCAATAATAAAGGAAAAAACGTAAAACAACCGCAATCTGACTTCCATCAGGTCTTCAGCTCATCCATATACAAATCTGTAACGGGCATACTGACTGTGGGCGGAGTCATAGTAATATTTTCTGTTTTCTCAAACTTTTTCAACGAGGTTTTGACATCTTTGTCTCACGTAATACACATTAGCCCGTATATCAAGGATATTGTTTATTCTCTGATTGTTGGTGCGCTGGAGGTTACCAACGGCTGCAGCATCATTTCATCGTCTGTGTACATACCGTTGGAATTAAAGTTAATAATAATAAATTTTCTGGTGAGCTTTTCGGGTATGTCGGTAATTTTTCAGACATTTGCGGTTACGGATAAATTTGAAATAAATCTGAAAAACTACATTGCACACAGATTTATGCTGGGTGTGATATCGGCTTTGATTTGTATTATAATGACAGCATTTATGTAATTTATAATTTGTCAATGACAAGCTTACGGCTTGTCATTGACAAATTATTATTGATAATGGCTTAAATAACAGATATAATGATTAATAAACATAAAAAAAACAGGTGATAAAATGATAAATGTAACATTGATAGGTACAGGAGGAATGATACCTCTTCCGGAGCGTTTTCTTGCTTCCTGCCTTATAGAATACAATGGTAAATCCATATTGATAGACTGCGGTGAAGGAACTCAGGTTTCATTGCACAAGGGCAGACTGAGCATGAGTAAAATAGAAACAATATTGCTTACACACTGCCATGCCGACCACGTTGCCGGACTTCCGGGACTTTTGTTGACCATAGGTAACCAAGGACGTACAGAGCCTCTATATATTATTGCTCCGAGAGGCAGCACAAAGTATATTAATTCTCTTTTAATTGTGTGCGGGTTTCTTCCCTATGAGGTGAGAATTGCAGAGCTTCACGATACAAAGCCTCAGGAATTTGAACAAATAGGTTTAAAAGTAACGTCAATCCCCCTGAAGCATCATATAAACTGCCTGGGATACAGCCTCGAGCTTTCGTTAAAACCGCATTTCCAGCCTGAAACAGCGAAGGAGTTAAATATACCGGTTAAATTCTGGAAAAGCATGCACAACGGCAACAGTGTAACAGTTGACGGCATCACATACACTCCTGATATGGTTTTAGGTGAACCGAGAAAGCCTGTTAAAATTTCATATGTGACAGATACACGACCTGTTAAGCATATCAAGGACATAGTCAGAGATTCGGATTTGTTTATATGCGAAGGGATGTACGGCGAGGATGAACAGCTTGCAAATGCAAAGGAAAAAATGCACATGATATTTTCGGAGGCAGCGACAATTGCAAGGGATGCACAGGTAAATGAACTATGGCTCACACACTTCAGTCCGTCCATGAACAGACCTGAGGATTTTATAGGATATGCTAAAAATATATTTCCCAACGTTAAAATAGGTAGGGATTTGATGAGCACTACGTTGAAGTCGGAATGACAAAGATAAAAGGAATTATGCGAGTGCATAATTCCTTATTTCTTATTTCTTACCTTTTAATCTTTTAAGTCTGAAAAAGTCTTCTCTTTCCTTTTCTTCCAGAACTTCCTGTATATATTTGACCATTTCCTTATATTTTGGAATCTGTACATATTTTAAAGCGTTTGTTCTTTTTTTGGTTTTTTCTATTTCCTTTGCCAGTTTAAATACTGAATTTTCCACTTCAGCCAATTCGTATATTTTCTCTTTTACAATCTCAAATCTTTGTCTTGCTTCATCGAGGGAAGCATTGGAATTATAAAAACCGTATGCAGGATTGAAGCCATTGTCAGTCTTGTGCTTAATGGTTGGAATATCAATACCCATAACACTTTTCAACAAAATCTCGTAGCTGTCTTCCTTGGGTATGCTGTAGGTCATATCTTCTACATTTTTAACGCCAAGTGTTACATTGGCCTTTTGCAATATTCCGTATGCATCTTCAAGAACCTCATAAATTTCATTGTGCATGCTTCTCGCTTTGTTTACAAATACCATCATTTCTTTAATGAGGACATTTCTTTTTTTATCAAGCAGCTCAAAGCCTTTAATAGAAAGTGCAAGGGATGACTTAGCTTTTATTAAGTTCGATTTAGTAGGTGCTACCAATACAGCCATAACTATTTCTCCCTGTTATAATCGTAGTATTTCTCTATCAATTCTGTCTTCATACGATCAAGCTCTGTAACAGGCAGAATTGACAGGATATGCCATCCTAAGTCTAAAGTTTCATTGATACTTCTGTTTTCATTTTTTCCCTGAGCGATGAATTTGCTTTCCAATTCACGACCAAAGTCTAAATACAATCTGTCTATATCACTCAAGTCATCTTCACCTATAATCTGAGACAAGCTTCGTATATCCTGTACCTTTGAATAGGATGCATAAATCTGGCTTTGTAAATCTGCATGATCCTCTCTCGTATACTCTGCACCTATACCGTCCTTCATCAGACGTGAAAGTGACGGAAGTATATCTATCGGAGGATAAACACCCTTTTGATTTAATTCTCTGTTTAAAACCACCTGTCCTTCTGTTATGAAGCCTGTTAAGTCAGGTATAGGATGTGTTATGTCATCATTAGGCATCGTCAGTATAGGAATAAGCGTTATTGAACCTTCACAGCTCTTAAGCATGCCGGCTCTTTCATAAATTGTTGAAAGGTCGGAATACAAGTATCCGGGATATCCCTTACGTGAAGGAACCTCTTCTCTTGCTGATGATATTTCACGAAGTGCTTCAGCGTAGCTTGTCATGTCGGTTAAAACAACAACCACGTGCATATTGTGTGTGAATGCTAAATATTCTGCTGCCGTCAGAGCACATCTCGGAGCTGAAATTCTTTCGATTATAGGATCATCCGCCGTGTTGATGTACATAACAACGTGATCCAGAACTCCTGCTGTTTCAAAGCTTTTTCTGAAATAGTCCGCATCGTCATGTCTTACTCCCATTGCTCCGAACACAACCGCAAAGTTGTCACTTGTAGCACCCTTAATCTTTGCCTGCTTTACTATTTGAGCAGCTAATTCATTGTGAGCCATACCGTTACCGGAGAATATAGGCAGCTTCTGACCTCTGATCAGTGTCATCAAGGCATCAATGGCAGAAAAACCTGTCTGTATAAAGTTTTTCGGATATCTTCTCGCCACAGGGTTTATAGGTCTTCCGTTGATATTTTCTCTTTCTGAAGAAATAACCTGGTACACTCCGTCTATCGGCTCACCTACACCGTTGAATGTTCTTCCCAGTATTTCCTTTGACAATGGAATTTGCAGCGGTTTACCGGTAAATTTAACGGAAGCATTGTCGGTAGAAATACCTGCTGTACCTTCAAACACCTGTGCGATTACTTTATCGCCTTCAATTTTAATTATCTTTCCTGTTCTGTTTTCTTCGTTGTCAACCTTGATGTTTATTGTTTCTCCATAGGAAGCATCTTCAATTCCGGAAAGAATTATTAAAGGACCTTCAATTTTTTCTAATTTTAAATATTCTTTTTTCATCTAAACACTCCCTATTCATACTTTTGTCTTAAGTCATTAAATGCTTTTATAATCTTTTCGTTTAAAACATCCAACAACTCTAATTTATCATTTGGAATGTCATATTTAATCTTCAATATATCCTGAATTACATCTTCTTTTCTGATTACGGATATTGGAATACCCATTTTTACACATTGAAGAGCTTCTTCATAGAATGTGTCTATACACTTAAGCATCTTGTACTGCTTTTCCAGTGTAACGTAGGAATCCTCGGAATGAAGAGCATTTTGCTGTAAAAATCCTTTTTTGACCATTCTTGCTGTTTCAAGTATCAGCGCCTGATCGTTAGGAAGTACATCCTCGCCTACAAGCTGAACTATTTCATTAAGCTTTTCATCCTCCTGCAAAAGTACTATCATCTTATGTCTCAGATTAAGCATCTCAGGTGATACATTCTGATCATACCAGTCAGTTAACATGCTTACGTAGCCTGAATAGCTTGTAAGATAGTTTATAGCAGGATAATGTCTCGCATAAGCAAGCTTTTTATCAAGTGCCAGGAAGCCGGTTACGAATCTTTTTGTGTTTTCGGTTACCGGTTCTGAGAAGTCGCCGCCCGGAGGGGATACAGCACCTATAATTGTTATGGATGCTTCCTGTCCGTTCAATGTTTTTACGCAGCCGGCTCTTTCATAAAATTCCGCCAGTCTTGACGGCAGATATGCGGGATATCCTTCTTCCGCGGGCATTTCTTCAAGACGTCCCGAAATTTCTCTCAGTGCCTCTGCCCATCTGGATGTTGAGTCTGCCATTATGGCAACATCGTATCCCATATCTCTGTAATATTCAGCCATAGTGATGCCTGTATATATGCTCGCTTCACGTGCCGCAACCGGCATGTTTGAAGTATTGGCAATCAGTACGGTTCTTTCCATCAACGGTCTGTTGGTACGAGGGTCGATCAGTTTCGGGAATTCTTCCAGAACATCCGTCATCTCATTTCCACGCTCTCCGCAGCCGATGTAAACAATTATGTCCGCATCGCTCCACTTTGCCAATTGATGCTGTGTAACTGTCTTTCCTGTACCAAAGCCTCCGGGAAGTCCTATTGTACCGCCCTTTGCTATGGGATAAAAGCTGTCTATAACTCTTTGTCCCGTAATCAATGGCTTGTAAATAGGAAGTCTTTCCTTAATCGGTCTTTGATTTCTTACAGGCCATTTTGTGCACAGAGTTAAATCCACTGTTTCTTTATTGTCCTTTTCCAGAACAATTATTGTATCGTTTAGGGTATATTCACCGCTGTTTTTAACTTCCTTTACAGTTCCCTTAACATTGTACGGAACCATAATTTTATGAAGTATTCTGTGAGTTTCCTGAACGGTTGCATAAACATCACCGGCATTTAATTTATCGCCTGCCTTTACCGTAACAGTTACATCCCATTTTTTATTTTCATCGATGGATATAAGACCGATGCCTTCAGGTATGAAATCCTTGCTCATGCCTTGAATTCTTTCCAAAGGTCTCTGAATTCCGTCAAAGATATTACCTATCATACCCGGTCCAAGAGTAACCGATAAAGGGCTGCCCGTAGAATAAATGGTTTCTCCTGCTTTTAATCCTTCGGTTTCTTCGTATACCTGTACGGTTGCTGTACTTCCTTCTATTGAAACGACTTCGCCTATAAGCTTCTGCTTACCTACCGTAACCATTTCATGAACCTTAAATGATCCCATGTTCAGACCCTTAACAACGGGACCGT
>JAFACY010000026.1 GCA_023425285.1 Bacillota bacterium | reverse complement strand
ACGTCATCGAACCTGCCCATAATTTCTCCGTCCTTAATATTAACAACATCCTTTTCAATCAGATCCCAATAATTTGTCAAGAAGATCACCACCCTAATATTATATATTATAAAATATGTACAAACATATCTAAATATTACAAAAAGATGAGATCCCTCGCTGTCTCCCGGGATGAGGAATCTCATCCCTTAACGAAATCCTTTTTTCAACTGAGCAAGTGCAGACTTTTCCAGCCTTGACACCTGAGCCTGAGAAATTCCGATTTCTTCGGCCACCTCCATCTGGGTTTTCCCTTTATAAAAACGCATATCAACAATTTGCTTTTCTCTTTCGGATAAATTGCTGATGCTATCCTCCAGCGTTATTTTTTCAATCCACTTTTCATCTATATTTTTTTCATCCTTTACCTGGTCAACCACATAAAGTGCATCCCCGCCGTCATTGTATATGGGTTCAAACAACGATATCGGTTCCTGGATAGATTCCAATGCAAATATGATTTCTTCCTTGTCTACGCCGATTTCATTGGCTATCTCAGCGATAGTCGGCTCCTGAGAACCGGTTGAGGTAAGTCTTTCTCTTATTTGCAACGCTTTATAAGCCGTATCCTTCATTGACCTTGATACTCTGATTGAGTTGTTGTCTCTTAAGTATCTTCTTATTTCACCGATAATCATTGGTACCGCATATGTAGAAAACTTTACGTCCAAGGACAAGTCAAAATTATCAATTGCCTTGATAAGCCCTACGCAGCCAATCTGAAACAAATCATCAACCGGCTCATTTTTAGAATTGAATCTTTGAATGACACTCAGCACAAGACGCAGATTCCCCTTAATAAACTGTTCTCTGAGCTCCGTGTCGCCTTCTTGGATTTTCTTAATCATACCTCTCATTTCTGAAGTTTTAATTGTAGGCAATTGAGAAGTATTAACGCCACATATAACTACTTTGTTTATCATCGCCGTTTTTCCCCTTTAACAAAATTATCCCCCTTAAAAATTATCTCCGCAGTACTGTTTTTTATACTGCCTTGTTGATTTCCTTTTTTAACCGATTAAGTATCTTTTTTTCAAGACGAGATATATAAGATTGGGAAATACCAAGCATATCCGCTACTTCCTTCTGAGTGAAGCTCTTGGAATTATTAAGTCCGAACCTTAATTTCATAATCATGTATTCCCTTTTGTTCAACTTTTTAATTGAATCATTCAACAGATTTAAATCTACTTCATTTTCCATATCCTTGAAAACAACATCTTCTTCAGTACCCAGAATATCGGACAGCAAAAGTTCATTTCCGTCCCAATCGATATTCAACGGTTCATCCAGAGATATTTCTGCCTTTGCCTTTCCCACACGCCTCAGATGCATCAAAATCTCATTTTCAATGCATTTGGAAGCATAAGTTGCAAGCTTAATATTTTTTTCCGCCTTAAAAGTATTTACTGCTTTTATGAGTCCGATTGTTCCTATGGATATTAAATCCTCAACATTGATTCCCGTGGATTCAAATTTTTTTGCAAGATAAACCACCAATCTCAGATTATGCTCAATCAGGATTGTCTTTGCTTCGTCCGAATCATTCAGTCTGCTTATTATTTCTCTTTCTTCTTCCTGAGACAGCGGCGGCGGGAGAGTATCACTTCCTCCTATGTAAAAAACATCTTCCGCAAATCCCAGCTTATCTATTATAAAGTTAAATAAATTCCCAAAAAATTTTTTAACATACATTAACAAGCTCATTATTTTGTTCCAACTCCCATTCAAGTATTTTGTTAAACAATAAAGCGTCGTAATCCTCCTTCCGGCTGATTTTTTTCGGATATAATCCTATTATTGCATCTGCTGTGATTTTATTATTAAAATTATCCTTTATCTCAATATCGTCAGGGGTAACACAAACCATCATTTCACCCTTTGAGCTGATGGTGTTAAACCTTATTATCCTCAGATTGATATCGCTGTGACTGTTTAAAATTTCCTCATAGCTTTTTTCCTTGTTGTAAAAGCTCAATACATCGGTGTACAATTCATCGCTTAAAATGCTTTTAATGCATTGCATACTTACAACAATGACCGGCTTGCCGGTAAATGGTTCGGAAAGCTCATTGCCCGTGTCTATAAATCCCCTGATTGACTTACTTCCCTCCGATAATCTTATAGTCACTGTCCTCATGTAATTGTTCTTTTCCTGCCTCAGCTTTATTTCTTTGAAAAAGAAATTCAACGCAATATATCCCGTAAAAAGGGATATAACAATTACACTCACCGTAACCTTTGAATAAGTAAGATAATATATACCGGTAATAATTCCGACCATTATCAACGAAGTAATGTAAAAGCAGATAATCATCCTTATATTGACAAGTATGCCTTTGCAGTCAAAGGCAATCATAAGCATCAATACGGAAACACTGAACTTGACTATAAAATATGTAATAAAGGCTTCGGCTACATAGGCAGTCAATATAACATACAATGCTCCCACTGCCGAAGCAGCAATAAGCCTCTTGAAGGCAATGCATTTTTTTGTCAGCTTGCCCGTGATGAACAACAAAATAAAATCAATAATAAAATTTTCAGCGAAGATATATTCAACATAATAAACCATCTCCACCCCCATTGGGGACATTCCTTCTACCCCCAAAGACTATCTATATAGTAAAGGTGTGTCCCCTTACCGATAACAGCTATGTTATCAATTATAAGTGACGATTTAAAAATATTTTGTCAATTCATGTCTTCAAAAATAAAAAAAAGCATGGCTTTATGAATATAGCCATGCACTGTCATATAGAAAAAACAGATTTTTATTACTTGAATTTTTCTATCATTTCATTCATATTTTTACGTTTTTCAAACCCCTCTATCAAGTCAACAGTCTGATGAGTATCGCCTATCAATACCCCTCCGGACAAAATCCCATCCACAAAATACAGCTTCTTGTAATTATCACCATCCACAAAATCATACGTCTCATATTTCTTTTCGGGATCTGCTCCCACATCACCTATGGAAAACACCTTGATGCCAAATGCATTAAGCGTAGTAGACGGAACAATATTTGAATATACGCTGCTTCCTCCGACCACATTGATTCCCGCTGTCTTTCCCTGTGCAACAGCCTCACTCCAGAGTGCATAATTTATACCGTTAAATTCCGCACAGTCTCCGCAGGCATAAACATCTTTAGCTGCCGTTTCCATTTTTTCATTTACAACTATAGCTCTTTTAATTTCAATTTCACAGCCTTCAGCAATTTTGCTGTTTGCCTTGACTCCGGTTGAAACTATAACAAGCTCAGCATCAACTACCTCTCCGTTGTCAAGAAGTATACCCGTTACACTTTCATCACCTATAATTTCTTTGGTTCCAACACCTTTTTTGAAGCTCACTCCGAAATTATTCATGGTTTCTTCAAGTATCTTTGATGCGTCCTTGTCGAGCTGTCTCGGTAAGATCCTGTC
>JAFACY010000291.1 GCA_023425285.1 Bacillota bacterium | reverse complement strand
GGCAGCTACAATGTATATGACTCTGATGGGAAAGGAAGGGCTTAAAAAGGTTGCAGAATTATGCTACTATAAATCCCATTATGCTTATGATGAATTGATTAAGACAGGAAAATTCAGTCCGGCGTTTAATGCACCGTTCTTCAAGGAGTTTGTTGTAAAGAGCAGTGAGCAGGTGGATATACTCAACAATAAGCTGCTGCAAAAAAATGTCCTCGGCGGTTATGAAATAGGACTTAAGTATCCTGAACTGAAAGAAGGATGGATGATTGCGGTTACAGAAAAGCGTACTAAAGAAGAAATAGATGATTTAGTAAGAAAGGCGGTGGAATAATATGCTTAAACATCAACCTTTAATATTTGAAATAAGTAAATCAGGCCGTAAGGCATACTCACTGCCTGAATGTGATGTTCCAACCTGCGGAGAAATAGACAGTAAGTATTTAAGAGCAAAAGCACCTGAGCTTCCTGAAGTGAGCGAATTGGATGCAGTCAGACACTTTACACAGATATCCCAGAGAAATCACGGTGTTGATTCGGGCTTTTATCCGTTGGGAAGCTGTACCATGAAGTATAATCCGAAGGTGAACGAAGCTGTTGCAAGACTTGAAGGCTTTGCAAAGGTTCACCCTTATCAGTCAGAGGAAACAGTACAGGGTGCTTTGGAACTGATTTACAACCTGAGTAACATGCTTTCCGAAATCACGGGAATGGATGATATATCCCTTCAACCTGCTGCCGGAGCTCACGGTGAGCTTGCAGGGCTTATGATAATGAAGGAATATCACAGAAATAAAGGTGATTTTAAAAGAAATATAATTGTAGTTCCCGATTCGGCACACGGTACAAATCCCGCTTCGGCAACAGTGGCAGGCTTTGATGTGGTAGAAATAAAATCAGATGACAGAGGATTGGTTGACATTGAAAGTCTTAAGGCGGTTATGAGCGATGAAATCGCAGGCTTTATGCTTACAAATCCGAATACCCTGGGTCTGTTTGATGAAAATATTTTAGAAATATCCAGAATTGTCCACGAAGCAGGCGGGCTGATGTATTATGACGGTGCCAATGCCAATGCCATACTGGGTATTACGAGACCGGGAGATATGGGATTTGATGTAGTACACCTGAATCTCCACAAAACCTTCAGCACTCCTCACGGCGGCGGAGGACCGGGATCTGGACCTGTGGGAGTTAAAAAGCATTTATCAGATTTCCTGCCTGTTCCTATGGTGGCTAAGTCAGGAGATAAATATTCATTTGACTATAACAGACCTCTTTCAATAGGAAAGGTGAAATCCTTCTACGGACACTTCGGCGTATATGCCAGAGCGTATGCATATATACTGAGTATGGGTCCGGACGGACTGAGAGAAATTGCTCAGAATGCTGTTTTAAATGCAAATTACATCGCAAGCAGGTTAAAGGACAAATATTATCTTCCTGCAGACAGAATATGCATGCATGAATGCGTGTTTTCAGGAATATGGCAGAAGGAAAAGGGCGTATCCACACTGGATATAGCTAAGAGGCTGTTGGACTTTGGATATCATCCTCCTACAATTTATTTCCCTCTGATTGTTTCTGAAGCATTGATGATAGAGCCGACGGAATGTGAATCAAAAGAAACTCTGGATAACTTTATTGAAGTAATGAGACAAATTGCGGATGAAGCAGAAAATAATCCTGAAATGGTTACTTCTGCACCACATACAACTATAGTTTCAAGGCTTGATGAAGCATTAGCAGCGAGAAAACCAATAACACGATATAAAAAATAGGTGAAAAATGGACAGAAATTTAGTTATTATCGGGGGAGGTCCCGGAGGCTATGAAGCGGCCATAAGAGGAGCTCAGTTAGGAAAGACAGTAACGCTTATAGAGCAGGACAGAGTGGGAGGCACATGCTTAAACAGAGGATGTATACCTACAAAAGCATTATATAAAAACGCGGAAACAATCAACTCCCTGAAAAAGATGATTGAATTCGGCGTGTCGCTGGGTGAGTTTACATTTGATATGTCCACCGCTCAGAAAAGAAAGGATGAAGTTGTCAATAAATTAGTTTCGGGAGTTGACCAGCTTTTAAAAGGAAACAACGTTGAGGTTATAAACGGAAAAGCATCGTTTAAAAGCAGCAAGGTTGTTCAGGTTGAAACAAAGTCAGGAACGGAAGAAATAACTGCGGAAAATATAATTATTGCGACGGGATCATCTACAGCCCTGGTTCCTGTTCCGGGAATTCATTTAGACGGAGTTATATCAAGTGATGAAATATTAAACTTCGAAGAAGTTCCCAAGAGTCTTGTTGTGCTTGGAGGAGGCGTTGTGGGTGTGGAGCTTGCCAGCATATTTGCCTCCTTTGGTTCAGAAGTAACAATCATTGAATTTATGCCTAAAATATTGTTCAGGTTAGATGATGAGCTTTCAAAAAAACTTACGGTTTATTTGAAAAAGCAGGGTATAAAGATTATGACCGGTACAGGATTAAAAGAGGTTCAGCAAAGCGAGGACGGATTGATAGTCATAGTTGAAAACGAAAAAGGAAGAACAGAATTAAAATGTGACTACCTTTTATCAGCAGCAGGCAGAAAACCGAATACCGATGGTTTAAATCTGGAGGCGGCAGGCATCGAATATGACAAAAAAGGAATAAAGGTTGACGAAGACTATAAAACATCGGCAGAGGGAGTATACGCCATAGGAGACGTAATAGGCGGAACCATGCTTGCTCATATATCCTCGGAGGAAGGCAAGGTGTGCGTTGAAAAGCTGTGCGGTCACCATGCGGAAGTAAATTACGATGCGGTTCCGTCCTGCATATTTACATTTCCTGAGGTTGCAACATCCGGCATGACCGAAGATGATGCAAAAGCCAATAACATTGAGTACCTGACAGGTAAATCAATGTTTGGGGCAAACGGCAAGGCTCTTACCATGGGTGAGGGAGAAGGCTTTGTAAAGGTGCTGGCAGATAAGGAAAGTCATAAAATAATCGGTGTACACATAATGGGACCACATGCCAGCGATATTATTCATGACGGCTCCATGGCAATACAAAGACAGCTCACCATTGAAAATATAAAAGAATCCGTATTTGCGCACCCGACACTGTCGGAGGTGTTTTACGAAGCAGTGTGCAGTTGCGTCGGAGAGGCTATACATTCAATGCCAAAAAAGAAATAGACAGGACGAACTTTTTCAACGTCCTGAAATACATAAAGAAGCAGGCAATCGTCTGCTTTTTTATGTATTGTTTCCTTAATAATAATTGTTTGACATGAATAAGTTTTTTTGATAATCTATATAAAAAATAAAGGTCATACGTCGAAGAGGAGTAAATAATGATACTAATAGTTGATTTTGGCGCACAGTATAGTCAGCTTATAGCAAGAAGAGTCAGAGAAGCAGGAGTATATTGTGAAATAATTCCATATACATTAACAATTGATGAAATTAAAGAAAAACAACCAAAGGGAATTATATTTTCCGGAGGACCTGCAAGTGTCTATGTAGAAAATGCCCCAAGAATTACAAATGAAGTGTTTAACTTAAACATTCCCGTACTTGGAATCTGTTACGGAGGACAGTTTATAGCACAAGAATTCGGAGGCAAGGTAAATAAAGCAGATTTCAGAGAATACGGCAGAGTAAAAATTCATGTAGAATCAGAAGATGATCTGTTTAAAGGAATTAAACAGGATTCATTGTGCTGGATGAGTCATACAGATTATATAGAAGAAGCTCCGAAAGGATTTGAGATAACCGCATCTTCAGAAACATGTGCCGTTTGTGCAATGAAAAATGAAGAGAAGAAGGTTTATGCAGTACAATTCCACCCGGAAGTAGAGCACACAGAAAAGGGAAGAGAAATAATTCAAAACTTCCTGTTCAATGTATGCGGACTTTCAAAGGATTGGAATATGGGCAATTTTACAGAAGAATCAATTAAGAAAATAAAGGAAACAGTAGGAGATAAAAAAGCATTGTGTGCTATGTCAGGCGGAGTAGATTCGTCCGTTGCAGCGATGATGGTTCATAAAGCAATAGGCTCCAACCTGATCTGTGTATTTGTTGACCACGGTCTTTTGAGAAAGGATGAAGGAGATCAGGTTGAAAAAATATTCAAAGAAAAATTCAAAATGAATTTGATCAGAGTAAATGCGGGCGAAAGATTTTTAGGCAAGCTGAAGGGAGTTACGGAGCCTGAAGCAAAAAGAAAAATCATAGGCGAAGAATTCATAAGAGTTTTTGAAGAAGAAAAACAAAAATTAAAGGCTGAATTCGGACACATAGATTACCTTGTTCAGGGTACAATTTACCCTGACGTTATAGAAAGCGGAACAGCCACTGCTTCGGTTATAAAGAGTCACCACAACGTGGGAGGACTTCCCGAAGATGTAGACTTCGAGCTTTTAGAGCCTCTCAGACAATTATTCAAGGATGAAGTTCGAGAAGTAGGAAGAGAGCTCGGCATCCCCGAAGAAGTAGTTGAAAGACAACCATTCCCGGGACCCGGCTTAGCAATACGCTGCTTGGGAGAAGTAACCGAAGAAAAATTGAAAATTATCAGAGAAGCAGACTTTGTATTCAGAGATGAAATCAAAAAAGCCGGCTTAACCGATAAAGTATGGCAGTACTTTGCTGCACTGCCCAACATCAGGAGCGTCGGAGTAATGGGAGACGTAAGAACATATTCACACACAATTGCACTCAGAGCAGTTACATCCACAGACGGCATGACCTCCGACTGGGCACGCATCCCATACGAAGTACTGGAAAAAGTATCAAACAGAATAGTCAACGAAGTAGACAACGTAAATCGTATAGTGTACGACATAACTAGTAAGCCACCGTCAACTATAGAGTTTGAGTAAATAAAATAACGCCGAAAACACGCATGCTTGCTGAGTTTCCGGCGTTTTGTTTTTGTACGTGACTCTATTTTGACTATATTTC
>JAFACY010000289.1 GCA_023425285.1 Bacillota bacterium | reverse complement strand
TTTTCTACCCTGTCTCCGTCAACAGCTTCTCTTACTTCTATTTGGCATATTTTATTTAATCTGTCTGCATACATTTTTGTGAAGCCCACCGGCATATGCTGCGTTACCAATATACCCGGAATTTCCTTAGGTAATTCCTTCAGGATTTTAAGAGTTGCTTCCGTTCCCCCGGTGGATGCACCTATTGCAATTATTTTTTTCGTGACGACCTTTAATTTTGTATGTATTTCTTTTAATGGTACCGTCTTTATACTTTCTGTTTGAGGCTCTTCTTTTTTTGTGCCTGTATGCGTTACTAATTTTGCTATAGATGCTATTTTAATCTTGGTTTTTAATTCTCTGAAAAACATCTGCAGGTTATCTTTTGAAGACATGTCCGGTTTCTTAACGAAATCAACAGCACCTGAATGCAACGCATCGAAGACGCTTATGTTCATCGAGCTAACGAGCACGACCTTCATAGGATGTTCAATCATGAGCTTCTTGATGAAGGTCAGACCATCCATCTTGGGCATCTCCACATCCAACGTTAGTATGTCTGGATCAAGCTCCTTGATTTTATCCATGGCATCCACCGGATCAACGGCAGTGCCAACAACTTGTATCTGTTTATCCTGATCCAGCTCGTTCTTAAGCACATTTCTGAACAACAGAGAATCATCGATTATTAACACCTTAATATTTTTTCCTGTCATACGCTATCCCTTCTTATATATCGCCGGGCTGATGTATTGATATTCTGATTTGTTCCTTTGAATCGTTTCTGCGTGCCCGATCATTAAATATCCCCCGGGTTTGTTTGCTTCGTAAAATTTATTTACCATGTCAACTTTAGTGTCTGCATTGAAGTAAATCATTACATTCCTGCAAAGTATAACATCGTATTTATTTTTGAAAGCGATGGGATCCATTAAATTGAATACCTTAAAGTCTACATAATTTTTTATATTCGGCAGTACCTGGTACTTACTGTCACTCGTCTTTGAAAAATATCTTTTTTTATAGGATTCAGGAAGATTTTTTATGCTTTCCTCAGCATATATACCTTCACGTGCCTTTGAGAGTACATTTTCTGATATATCCGTAGCGTGAATCTGGATTCTCCACTGGACTGCATTATATTTGAAGTAATCATCCAGAACCATGGCCAATGTATATGGCTCTTCTCCCGATGAGCATCCTGCACTCCAGATATTTAAGGTTTTCAGCTTATTATTTTTTTCTTCATTAACTAAGATAGTTTCTCTCAAAAATTTGAAATGATTTTCTTCTCTGTAAAAATATGTATAGTTTGTTGTCAGCTTGTTAATGAGCATAGTTATTTCTTCTTTGTTGTTTCTCTTAATGCTGTCCAGATACTGGCTGAAGCTGCTCATACCCTTACGCTCTATCATATTTGACAGTCGACCTTCAATCAAAATTCTTTTTTTTGAAAGATCAATTCCATAATTTTTGTGCATATATTGAACAAATTCTAAAAATTCGCCATCTGTTAATTTTACCATATCTACATACTTTCTATCATATTTCCTATATCAAGGATTAAATTTATGCTTCCGTCTCCCAGTATTGAGCAGCCGGAAATTCCTGTTTCCTTAAGATTGTTCTTATTTAATATTGTCGGGAGAGGCTTAACCACAACCTGCTGTTCTCCTATTATGCTGTCCACAAACAGACATATGCTGCCGTCTCCTGATTCAACAAGTATCAGTATACCGTCTTCAACATTTGTAACTCCGGTATTAATATCGAAATATTCGTTGATTCTCAGTATTGGATAGCATTTTTCCCTGATCAGTATCATTTCCCTGCCATCAGTGTTATGGATTATTTCAGATTCCACAGTCTTGAATGACTGCTGAATATTTTTAATCGGAATAATGAACTCCGAGTCTCCCACAACAACCTGCATACCTGATACTATTGTAAGTGTAAGAGGAATCTTAAATGTAATTATTGTACCGTATCCTTCTTTACAGTCTAATACGACTGTTCCTCCCACTTTTTCCACATTTGATTTAACAACATCCATACCCACGCCTCTGCCTGAATATTCTGTTACTGCTTCGTTTGTGGAAAAGCCCGGCTGCATTATAAACTGGAATATTTCTTTCGGTGTGTATTCACCCTCCGGCTTAGTCAGCATCTCCTTTGCCTTTGCCTTGGCAAGTATCTTTTTATAATCAAAGCCTCTGCCGTCATCCTCAACTGTAATATGTATTTCTCCTCCTGTATTTGAGGCCGATAATCTTATTGTTCCTTTTCTGTTCTTGCCTGATTGCATTCTTTCATCTTCGGATTCAATGCCGTGATCCATGGCATTTCTCACAAGATGCATAATCGGATCGGATATACCGTCTACTATTGTTTTGTCTATTTCGGTATCCTCTCCTATCAGTACCAGATCAACATCCTTATTGAGCTCCTTGCCCATATCCCTTACAATTCTTTTCATTTTCTGGAATATGCCTGACACCGGTACCATTCGCAGGGACATTACTATATCCTGCAGCTCGTCTGTCAGCTTGCGCATCTGTCTTGTTGATTTTGTAAAGCTGTCTAAATTCAGCTTCTTTATTTCGTTGTCGGAGGAAACCATAGACTCTGCAATAACAAGCTCTCCGACTATATTTACAAGCTTATCAAGCTTTGTGAGGTTTACTGTTATCAAGCTTTGTTTGTTATGCTTGGATGTATCGGTCTTAGTATTTTTTATTTCTTTGTTTATGGCAGCAACAAAGTTTGAATCGTTCTTTGTTTCTGAAATTTTTTCTTTTATCTGCTCCTGATTATTTGTATACTCTATGACGGTATAGTTCTTTACGTTTAATGCCTCTCTCACTACTTGTACCGCGGCATTCAAACTTTCATTATTATCTACGTATACGAAAAATCCGTCTCTTACAATTTCGTGAGAGGTTTCGGATATTCTTTCCACGTTTTCCGGCTTATAGGTAAAATCAATTCCGGTTTCTCTCAACTGATTTATTATGAGGTATGCTCTTATATTTTCCATACCTATATCATCATCAAAAATTATTTTTATTGCGTATTTAATGACTCCTGATTCCTCAGATATTGATTCCTCAATATTCTCTTCGATGATTTCTTCTATAAGCATCGCAGTTGACTGAGTTAATGCTGCTTCATCCTCTGATGGAGTCTGTATCGTCTTTCCTGAAATAATATTCAGAAAATCTATTATTTCTCTTTCAAACGGCTCTAAGTTTTCTTCGAGCTCCTGTCCTTCTTCTATCTTGGTAATTTCATCCTTAATAAAATCGGTAAATTTAAATACTAAATTAACTAATTTTTCATTGTATTGATTTTTAATTCCATTTTCTCTTATATAATAGAATAAATCCTCTACCTTGTGGGATATCGACATTATACTGTTAAACTGCATCATGGCGGATGAACCCTTGATTGTATGCATTATCCTGAATATTTCATCTATACATTCTTTGTCAAAGGCCTGCTCACGCTCTGCCCCCAATAAAATATCGTCTAATTGTTCCAACAATGAATTTGCTTCAAAAAGATACATATCAAGTACTGAATCAAAATTGTTATCCATGCTATACCATTCTCCTTATTCGGCTGCTATCTTGATTTTTATATCGGCATTTTTTTTAAATTATTAAGCATTCATACAGTTTTTTTTAATTTTTATTCTTTGACATCTTATTTAAATCAATAATCTACCGATATATTTACATATACAGTTTAACTTTTTTAATAAATATTGTATAATTAATACTAAAGAATATTACGGGAGTTCCATATGTTAGACAACAATATAAGTATTAAAACCAATAATCCAGTAAATGATAACCATCTTAACAAACCAAAGATAAAAACAGAAGAAGTTCAACCTTTTAATGTCATTGATCCTACAAAGGTTATAAAACCTCAAAAGCAAGATGCGAGCAATCAGACCGGACAAAATTTGTATAACTACAATCCCGATTCTGTTTTTGAGAAATTTATCAAGTCATTGCATAATTCTCCTGTCTTTGCGGAAAGCGCAAGAAAGCTTATTTTAAACAGACAGTTTATAAACAGCAACATAAAAAACGACCCGGTTCTCGGCACATTGTTTAAATCATTTCTTGAAAGTATTGAAATGAATGACGGTGAAATACTGGAATTTCTTAAATTTCAGCATGGAACATACACAAAATTCAACGGTGAATTTTTTGATGCTTTGAGAAATCTGTTGTCAAAGACTAATGCCAACAATGATGACTTTAAAACAGCCGTAAAAAACTTCTTAAGAAGCTATGATTGCTTTGTTTCTCTGAATGAAACCAACAAATCAATAGAATCGGCCCTCACTAACATTGAAAGAAATCTCCCTCAGATGCTGAAGGAATCCTTCAATGAGCTGACCGGCAAGCTTTTATTGGATAACGGCAACAGCATGGAAATGAATTTAAACATACTAAAAAATGAAATTCTGCCATTCATGGGAAGATATATTTCCAAAATGAACGATTTTGGTGCTGTTAAGGATTATGTATCCCTGCTTATTCATAATATGGTCAGAATGGAAACCGCGTCAAAGGAAAATTTCGCAGACAGCATGGAAACATTGTTTGAATATATAAAATACAATTTCGATTTCAGCGAAAAGGATATAGAAGACTTAAGATTGTCGCTGCTTAATACTTATGAGACATCATCAAGCATTAAGAATAATTCGGTTGATTCATTTTTAAAGCTGATCAAGTCCGGTGTCACAGAAAGTGAGAATCTGGTAAGTAAGGGTATGATGGAAGAAATGACTGAATCATTATTGTTCAGCCAAAATGTTCATCTTCCTTTAATGCATATGTTTTTACCCGTAAATTACAACGGCATGTTTATGTTTTCAGAGCTGTGGATAGGAAAATCATACGAAGAAAGCTCAGATAAAAAGAAGAAGCAGGAATATGTGCAGACCTATAAGGTATTTGTAACTTTTGATATACAAAACATAGGATATTTTGAAACAACTCTGGTATTGAAGGAATCAAAATTATCCCTTGATATTTATGTTCCGAATAATTTGTCAGGCAGCATCGGCAAAATAAGAGAAGATTTGATTAGTATTCTGGACAAAAATAACTTAAGTGTTTCTAACATAAGCGTGCAGGAAAGCTTAAGGAAGCGAAGATTTAATGAGGTGTTCTCTAACTTTATCGAAAGGAAAATAGGCGTAGATGTCACAATATAATGATAACTCTAAAAAAGCTGTTGCTTTGAAATATGATTCCAATAAAAACAATGCCCCTGTGATAATCGCATCGGGCTCCGGTTATATTGCGGATAAGGTTGTTGAAATTGCCGAGGAAAGCGGGATTCCCGTTTACAAGGATGATTCATTGTCCGTATTGCTGTCACAGCTTGATATCGGCAGCGAAATACCCGAAGAGCTTTTCAGCTCAGTAGTGGATATATACATATATTTTCTTAACTTCAAGCTTTCAAAGGATGAGGTATGATATGAATGATTTAATATTTGCCTTAGATATAGGTACTCGTTCCGTTGTAGGAGTGGTTTGTGAAAATGTCAATGGAATATTGAGCATAAAGGATATAAAAATCTGTTTTCATAAGCAAAGGGCTATGGTCGACGGTCAAATAGAAGATATTGAAGAAGTAAGCAGGGTTGTTGGAACTGTGAAAAGCCAGCTTGAAAGCAGTCTGGATATAAAGCTTGAAAAAGTAAGCATTGCTGCTGCCGGCAGAGCCTTAAAGACAGAGCGCATATCCCTTGAAAAGGATATTGATCTGAGGGTTGCTATCACTCACGATTTTATTAAGGCCATAGAAACAGAGGCTCTTCAGTTAGCTCAGGATTTATTTTCTAAAAATTCCTCCAATGACTTGTTTTACTGTGTCGGTTACAGTGTTCTCAGCTATAAGCTGGACGGAAAGGCCATATCCAAGCTGGATGGACACAGAGGCAACAAGGTTACCATAGAAATTATTGCTGCGTTCCTGCCTCATACAGTCATTGAAGGTCTGTACTCTTGTATGGACAAAAACAATCTTGAAGTAAGCAACTTAACGTTGGAGCCCATTGCAGCAATGGATTTGATTATACCTCCCGAGCTGAGACTGTTAAATTTAGCACTTGTGGATATAGGAGCAGGCACATCTGACATTGCCATTTCCAAGGACGGCAGCGTTGTGGGTTATGATATG
>JAFACY010000248.1 GCA_023425285.1 Bacillota bacterium | reverse complement strand
AGCTTTGTCCGAAATGCAGAGAAAAGATTGAAGAAGAAATGGGCGAGATTATGTTTTACTTAGCATCAATGTGTTCAGCCCTTAACCTTGATTTGAACGAAATAATGGAGTCAAAACTTGACCACTTAAAGACGCTTGGAATTTACAACCTGCTGTAAATGAAATAAATATAAAAAAATGTCGTCCCCGGAAGGATGACATTTTTATTTTCGTGTTTAGTCCCTTTGACAGAGTTCTACAAGAACTCCTCCCGTGCTTTTCGGATGACAAAAGGCTATCTTGGCTCCGCCTGCACCGTATCGAGGCGTTTCGTCTATCATCCTCATTCCTCTTGATTTCATTTCTTCGATTGCTTTTTCAATATCATCTACTCTGTAAGCTATGTGCTGGATACCTTCACCGTTTTTGGCAATATACTTCGCCACGGGACTATCCTCCGATGTTGCTTCCAATAATTCAACTTCCGAATCACCGGTAGGCAGAAAAGCAACTTTAACCTTCTGCTCTTCAACAACTTCAGTGCCGGTTGATTTCAAGCCAAGCACTCCCTCATAAAAATTAAGCGCCTGTTCAATGCTGTTAACAGCAATTCCAATATGATCAATCTTTTTTACCATATAAACCTCCTAAAAATTCATCCCGAACTTCGTAGATGTTTTTTTGTTTATTCATTATACTGATTACTTCATTGTCCAGTTTATTTTCGCTGTCTGTATGTGTGATAACTATTTTTCTGAGCTCTGACTCAATCAGCTCCACAACCTCAAGCTTGAGATTTTTTGTCCTTCTTTCGGTGAGCTGTCCGCTTTCTTTCAAATAATCAATATGATTTTTTATTTCTGTTATTAAATTGTCTATACCCTCATTTTTGGAAGCAATAACCTTGATTACAGGTGGTCTTCTGTCCATATTCATGCCGAGGTCAAGCATCATATTTATCTCTGTGGCAGTTCTGTCGGCACCGAATAAATCACTTTTATTTATGGCGAAAATATCTCCGATTTCCATTATACCTGCCTTTATGGACTGAATGTCATCACCCAATCCCGGCACCATAATCATAAGAATCGTATCTGCCGTCTTGACTATATCAACCTCAGACTGTCCCACGCCCACCGTTTCTATGATTATATAATCATAGCCTGCGGCATCAAGGACCTTCAAAGCATTTTTAGTATATTTCGAAAGACCGCCGAGATATCCTCTCGTTCCCATGCTCCTGATAAATACGTTAGGATTTAAAGCCAGATCCTGCATACGGATTCTGTCTCCGAGTATGGAGCCGCCGGAGTAAGGGCTCGTCGGGTCAATTGCTATTATGCCAACCTTGTATCCCTGATCGACAAGACCCTTTGTTAGCTTGTCGGTCAATGTACTTTTTCCTGCTCCCGGAGGACCGGTAATTCCTATTACATGAGCTTTTCCGGTATATGGATGAAGCTCTCTCAATACACTTTCAGCTTCCTCAGGGTAGTTTTCAACTAAGGTTATAAGCTTGGCACATGCTCTTTTGTTACCCTCCAGACTAAGCTGAATTAAATTTTCCATATTGTTCACCTATTGCTTTACATTTGCTTTTATGAATTCTATCATTTGCGTGGTTGTTGTTCCGGGTGTAAATATTTCGGCAATTCCCGCTTCCTTCAATACAGGTATATCATCATCGGGGATAACTCCTCCGCCGACTATCAGAATATCATCAGCCTCTTGTTCCTTTAACAATTCCACAACTCTCGGGAATAAGTAATTGTGAGCTCCCGACAACAAACTCATACCTATAACATCAACGTCCTCCTGAACAGCCGTCGCAACAATTTGCTCCGGTGTCTGTCTCAGTCCCGTATATATAACTTCCATTCCTGCATCTCTTAACGCCCGCGCAATCAATTTTGCGCCTCTGTCGTGACCGTCTAAACCCGGCTTAGCTATTAAAACTCTTATTGGCTTCATATTTTCCTCCTGCTTAGAGCAATACCGCTTGCTCATATTCTCCGAATACTTCTCTCATAACATCACATATTTCGCCCAATGTTGCATATTCCTTCACCGCCGCTAAAATATGAGGCATTACATTTTCGGTACCCTGGCAAGCCATTTTTAAATTATGTAATTTTTCCTGTACTGCTTCACTGCTTCTGCTTGCTTTCACATCAGAAATTTTCTTTTTCTGCATTTCAGCAACTATCGGATCTACCTTGAGCAGTCCTTTAGGAGATTCTTCCTCAACCTTGTATTTATTGACACCCACAACTATCCTTTCAAGTGATTCGATTTCCATCTGATAATTGTATGCGGAATCAGAAATTTCCTTCTGGATATATCCAAGATCGATTGCTCTTGCAGCTCCGCCTAATTCATCTATTTTTTGTATGTATTCAAGTGCTTTCTCTTCAATTTCCTTTGTTTTTGCTTCTATGAAATATGAACCTGCCAACGGGTCAACTGTATTGGTTACTCCTGTCTCACTGGCCAATATCTGCTGCGTCCTCAGTGCTATGGTAACTGACTGCGTCGTAGGAAGCGCCAGAGCTTCATCACGGGAATTAGTGTGCAGCGACTGTGTTCCTCCAAGAACTGCAGCCAATGCCTGCATTGCAACTCTTATGATGTTATTGTCAGGCTGCTGTGCCGTCAATGTACATCCCGCTGTCTGAGTGTGGAATTTAAGCATCATTGATTTTTCACTTTTAGCCTTGAATCTGTCCTTCATTATTTTAGCCCATAACCTTCTTGCCGCTCTGAATTTTGCAACCTCTTCAAATAAATCATTGTGTGAATTAAAGAAGAATGATAATCTCGGTGCAAATGTATCAACGTCAAGTCCCGCATTTATAGCAGCTTCTACGTAAGCAATACCGTCAGCCAATGTGAACCCTACTTCCTGTGCTGCTGTTGAGCCTGCTTCTCTGATGTGATATCCTGATATGCTTATGGTGTTCCATTTAGGAACTTCTTTTGAGCAGTATTCAAATATATTGGTGATTAGTCTCATGGATGGTTCTGTCGGATAAATGTATGTTCCTCTTGCTATGTATTCTTTCAATATATCATTTTGTATGGTTCCTCTTAGCTGATCGGCAGACACACCTTGTTTTTCCGCTACGGCAATGTACATAGCAAGCAATACTGCAGCAGGTGCATTTATTGTCATGGATGTACTAACCTTATCCAAGGGGATTCCGTCAAAAAGTATTTCCATGTCCCTGAGTGAATCAATGGCAACTCCAACTTTACCAACCTCGCCCTGAGCTAAGGCATGGTCTGAATCGTAACCGATTTGTGTCGGCAAGTCAAACGCCACAGACAGACCTGTCGAGCCCTGGCTCACCAGGTATTTATATCTTTCGTTTGATTCCTCCGCAGTTGCAAAGCCTGCATACATTCTCATGGTCCATGGCTTTCCTCTGTACATGGTGGGTTGATATCCTCTCGTAAACGGATATTGTCCCGGATAACCTATTTCTGTTTCATAATCTATGTCCGATACATCTTCGGGTGTGTATAGTCTGTTAACAACCGCTCCCGATACAGATTTAAATTCCTGCTTTGACTCCGGAGCTTTTGTCAATGATTTGTTCAATATTTTTTCTTCCCAATTTTCTCGGGCTTGTTTTATTCCTGAAAGTTCCTCTCCGCTAAACATGAATACCTCCTATTTACTTAGACTGTTCAGCTATAAATATAATCTAATTTATTTAATATTGCAAGATGTTTACATAAAATGACTGCAACTTTTTACAACTTGCAAAACAAAAGAAGCCTTACATGACAGGCTTCTTCATAATAAACGGGGACATTCCGTTAAAGTGCTGTTCCCGGATTTAAAATGTTGTTAGGGTCAAAAATTCTTTTTATTTCCTTCATCAGACGAAGCTCAGCTTCAGAGAACTGGAGGTTCATTCTTTTATTTCTCACCTTGCCTACTCCGTGCTCTCCGGTTATTGAGCCGTCACATTCAATCACAAGTCCAAATATTTCATCTGCAATTTCGTCGTAATTATCAGGTTTAACAGCTCCCTCAGTCAATATGCTGTTATGAAGATTTCCATCTCCTATGTGTCCTATGGTTGAAATGCGCACATTGTATTTTTCAGATATTTTTGTTATGCTGTCCATGTATTTCGAAAGATTTTTCATAGGGATTGCAGCATCTATGGCATCAACCACCTCATCGTGCATGCTTGGATACACATGGCTTCTGATGTCTAAAAGTGTTCTCTGATCCTTTGAGCTTTCTGCAACAAAGCTGTTGACAGCATTATTTTCCTCACATATGCCAACTATCGTTTCATACATATCGTAAAGATCATCTTCTTTTCTTTCCGATACTATAAAGTACAAATCAACCGCTCCGTCATTTGAAGGCCAGGTCAGTCCTATGTCCTTTGCGGCCTTTAATATGGCTTCCTTCTCCATGTATTCAATAGCCATGGGCCTGATTCCTGATTTGAATATTTCCGTTACTGATTTTACGGCATCACTTTCGCTTTCAAATGATACTATGAGACTTCCTATGTGCTTATCCTTAGGCTTGATGGCCAATGTTGCCTTTGTAACTATACCAAGTATACCTTCGCTGCCTATCATAAGATTTTTAAGGTCGAGTCCCGCATTATTTTTAATGAGATTTTTACCGAGCCTTATCACCTCTCCCGATGGCAATACTGCTTCTATCTCTTTTATCTGGTCTCTCATTACACCGTATCTTACGGCCCTCACTCCTCCGGCATTCATAACTACAAGACCGCCCACCTGCGCGCCTTCATCTCCCGGGTGAATAGGAAAGTATAATGAATCATGCTTGTTGAATAATTCCACCAATTGAAGGAGTGTTACTCCCGCTTCGCATTCAACAGTCATGGAGATTTCATCCACTTCAATTATTTTGTTCATTCTTTCCAATGATATAATAATGCTTGGCATTATGGCTATTGCCGCTCCGGAAAGAGAGGTCCCTCCTCCTCTTGCAATTACGGCCAGTTTATTTTCATTTGCATATTTCATGATTTCGGATATTTCTTCTGTCTTGGATGGCTTTACAACAACACAATCCGTACAGATTTCAGGCTTCATTGCTTTTTCAGTCTGGTCATCACAGTAGCTTTTTACTTTTTCTGTATCGACTACCACCCACTCTTCTCCTAAAATCTCCTGCATCTTTTTTATTATTGCTTCGTTCATATTTCCTCCTATATTAATTCATTAATCCCTTGTTACGAATTGCACTTATAATTTCCGGTATAATTTTGTACATGTCTCCCACTACTGAGTAATCGGCTACATTGAATATGGGTGCCGATGGGTCATTGTTAATTGCTATTATAATCCCCGATTCCTTCATGCCCGCCAGATGCTGAGGAGCTCCGGATATGCCGCATGCAATATACACCGCGGGCTTTACTCTGTTACCGCTGTATCCCACCTGATGATCCTTTGAAATAATTCCTGATTCAACCAGTGTTCTTGATGCTCCCACTTCTCCTCCAAGCAATGCTGCAAGCTCCTTTATCATGTTCAGGTCTTCCGCACTTTTAACAGATGACCCTGCGGCAATCACAACATTGGCATCCTGTATGTTGACTCCATCATTTGATATTTCTTCCAGTATTTCAACTAAAGCATTGCTTGTTTTAACAGGCTGGAATTTAATTATCTCTCCCGTCGCGTCTTCATCTTTTTCAGCTTCCTCGAATTCCTTGTATCTTACTGTTGCCATCTGAGGATATATATCGGACTTGATATGTGCAAGAATGTTTTCGCTGAATGCCGGTCTTATCTGTATCAATTTCATATCATCATCTATTTTCAAATCGGTACAATCCGCCGTAAGTCCTGCTTCTAGTGATGCAGCCACTCTCGGCGCAAGACTTCTGCCAAATGTTGTTGCTCCGAAAAGACATATTTCAGGCTTGATGTCCTTTATCAGACTCACAATGTTTTCTGCATATATGAGTTCGTCAGGCTTGCTGAATGCATTCGCATCAACTATGTGGTACACCTTGTGTGCTCCTCTGCAAATGAGCTCCTGTGAATTAATTTCTTCCGGACCCAGCACAACCGCATTCAGACTGCAGCCTATTTTCTCCGAAAGTTCCCTGCCCTTTCCTAAGAGTTCATAAGATACTCTGTGGATTACATTGTTTTTTTGCTCTGCAAAGACCAATACTCCGCTGTAATTTTTTTCTGTCATCTTATGCCTCCTTCAGAATCTTGCATGATTTTAAAACATTTAATATATCTTCAACGGCTTTTTCGTTATTTTCCTTGTATACTTTTCCTTCTCTTTTTGATTGTTGAGGTACTTCAATTTTTTTAACCTTTGTGGGTGAACCCTTTATACCTATTTTTGAAGCATCCAGCACTTCCTCTAAATCCTCGTAGCTCCATTTTGTAATTTCTGCCTTGCGTGACTTCATTTTATTTTTGAAGGAAGGGAGCCTCGGAACATTCACATCCTTTGTCACTGTTATTAATATCGGATATTTTCCTTTTTTCAAATATTGACTTTCCCATACGCTGCTTACTGCCTCAATGTATTCGGCCGTATATTTTTTTATCTCTTCAACGTTGCTTATATAAGGTATACCAAGATATCCCGCTACCTCTGCTCCAACCTGTCCCGTATCTCCGTCAACAGTCTGGATACCTGCGATTATCAAATCGTATTGTCCTATTTTTTGTATTGCGGATGATAATATTGTGGAGGTAGCCTTAACATCTGAGCCTCCGAATTTAACATCCGTCAGAAGAATTCCTTCATCTGCTCCTCTTGCAATTGCTTCTCTCAATGCTTCCTCAGCCTGAGGCGGTCCCATGGTCAGGGCAGTTACCTTACCATTTGTATTTTCACTGATTTGCAG
>JAFACY010000217.1 GCA_023425285.1 Bacillota bacterium | reverse complement strand
TTTCGCCTTCTCCAAAAAAGGATATTTCCATGCCCGGTCCGGCATTGAATCTGTCCATAAGCTTGAGTCCCACCACATCCTGATAGAATGCTATCGCTTCCTCCATGTTTTTTACATGAATTGTAGTCCATAAAAATTTCATAACTTTCCTCCTGATTATTTATTATATACATTTATTTTACCATATATCCAAATAATTTACATCAAAACTTTGAATCTTAAATTTATTTACTACTTCCCTGCTTCCAAAAGAATTTTGTTTTTTGAGAAAAATACGGTTAAAACAACAAGCAGCGTTCCCGTTCCTATCATCAGCCATTCGATTTTCATATAGTCGGCTATGGGTCCGAAGATCAACATCCCAAAAGGCATCATAATACTGTTAATCATACTCATTATGCTGAATACACGACCGAGATAATCTCCCTCAACTTTTTCCTGTAAGAGCACTATTGCAGGAGTGTTGAGAACAGGCATTACCGCTCCGAATACTCCCATTGCTGTAATATACGGCCAGAAGCTTGGAATTACACCGAACAAAACGGTACAAATGCTCATAACATAGCATGATAAAGCCATAGTTTTAATTTTATTTTTAAAGCCTCCCCAAGATGCCATGATTATTCCTCCCAACATCATGCCCACGGAAAATACAACCTCAAGAGCAGTTAATCTCCACACATCGTCACCAAAGCTTCTGGCAACCTGCAATGGAGTAAGAAATGCAGCAGGTGCAAGCAACACATAGAACACTGCAAAATAAGTAAAGTATACCTTGAGAAATTCATGCTCCTTTAAGTATCTCAGACCGTCAAATATATCCTTGGTATAACTTGTTTCCTGCTTTTCCAATGCTCTTGAATGGGGTGGAACCTTAAGAAACAACGCCATTATGGTCACTGCAATTGCGGCTGTAATTACATCTATAAAAAATATTACCTCCAGGCTGGTTACCGACAGCAACGCACCGCTGACCATGGGAGAAAGCAGTGTTACCATGGATTGGATGCTTCCGTTTGTTGCATTGACCTTTGTAAGCTTTTCCTCAGGAACCATCTGAGGGATAAATGCATTGATGGCAGGAGACTGTACTCCCGAGCCAAGGGCTCTGACGGCAGATGCCACAAACAAAAGCCATATAAAATCATATCCCGAATAAAACAACATAGCCAAAACAAAGGTTGCCAATGCAATAAAAGAATCCGCTATAACTATAAGAGTTTTTCTATTATAACGATCTGCCCACACACCGCCAAACGGCGAAAGTAAAAACATCGGAAGAAAACCACATATTATGGAAATTGTCATCATAAATCCCGATTGCGTCTTTAATGTAATGTGCCACATGATTGCATATTGTACCAGCGATGTTCCAAACAATGAAATTGTCTGACTTGCCAGAAACAAAACTATATTTTTCTTCCAATTATTATTCATAAAACCTCCAATACAGGAGCTATACTCCGATTTAATTATTATTCTTATCTAATATAATATATATATTAATCACATGCAATATTTTTCTGCCCAGGTGTTTCAGTATATGCAGACTGACATATAATAAATAGAAAATAAGAAATTAATGAGGGAGGCTTATATGGTCAGACAACATAACGACAATATACATAGAAAGACAATGACGCTTTCAGGTCAGGGGCAGGTAACAGCTGTACCGGACACTGCCGTAATTCGCTTGGGAGTTCAGACAAGCGGAGAAAACTTAGCACAAATACAGGCGGAAAATGCGCGAATGGTACAATCAATAATTCAAGCCTTGCAGCGCATGGGAGTAAACAACATAAAAACATTTCAGTATTCAATTGATAAAGTATACGATTACGATAACGGAAGACAAATTGACCGTGGTTTTTCCGTAAGAAACATAATTGAAATCAGGACCAATAATCTGGATATGACGGGAAGCATTATCGACACCGCAGTTAATTCGGGAGCAAATGTTGTGGATCTCATATCCTTTGACGTTGCCAACAGAGAATATTATTATCAGCAGGCACTGAACGGCGCAATAAGAGACGCAATTCAAAAGTCTAAATCCATAGCAATGAACTTAAATATGTCATCTGAACCGATTCCCGTAAGCATCACAGAAAACAGCAGCATGCCGATACAGCCCTTCAGATTTGAGTTTGCCGCTGCCACACCCATAATCCCCGGCAGCATGCTTGTGGAAGCAAACGTGACGGTTGATTTTGAGTATTGATAGCAAAAATCCGGAGTTCATACTCCGGATTTCTCTATATTATCATTCAATATCTGACTTATTTTATCCCTGTCATCAGCGTTTATTCTCAGCTTTTTATCTGCGTTTAAATCATATAGCTTGGGAAGATTAACAGTTAGATCATAATATGCTTTATTTTCCCTTTCACACAGCTCTCCCCACTCAAAGCCTTTAATGTTATCCCATTTGTACAATGTATTGTTTATAAGTATTCCGTCTTCATAAATTATATTTGGCTTGAAACCAATGTAACAATAATATATTGAATACGAAAGCATTAATACAGTTAAAAACACAAACCGTGGTATGTTAATGAAATATTGAACAGTTACCAGAAGATGTGCTACCATAGCATTATCCACAAAATATTTCCTTAAGCTGTTGATGTAATCCTCATCAAATATTTGAAAAAAATCTTCAATATACTTATCCCGAAAAAGTACATTTGATTTTGATACAGCATCATAAAGAAAATAGATTATAAGTATACCCAAGGTTAAGAATATCCATGAAAACAAAATATTTATATTTATACTAAATTTGGAATTTAACCGAATCAGCTCACTGTTCCTTTTTTGTCTTTCTTTAACTCTTATGCGGTAAATTAAAAAGGAAGACCAGAAAATTACTATAACCGAAAGGCTTAAATAAATAGTTGAGTACATTTTACCCCTCCCATTAATTTTGAACTGCATTTAAATATTCAAAGTCGTTCATAGCTGTATTATAATATTTTTTACAAAATTATACAACACTTTACGTGTGATAATATCTTTTAAGGCTGTCATTCGTTTACAGGCAGATTAATCTTGATAGATGTTTCCAACAATGTCATTGGTGATAGTGCCCTCCTAAGAATAACCTTACCATCCTCCGGATATTTTACCGTAATTAAGGTTTCCATGCGGGTACTGTATGATGAAGTGCCTATACCGTCGAAAAATCTGTATGAATTGCCTTCAGCATCACTGTATTCATGATAAAACATCCCAAAATTGTCATCCTCCTTTATTTCAGTTGAAAAAACTATAGTTGCATAGTTATCCTTTTTAATAATCTGCTTTAATACTGTATCCTCAATCTCCGGCGTTATAGTCTGATTGTCTATGTCAACAGTTATATACTCCTCATCCTTATTTAAAAGACGTACACCCTTTATAAGCAGCTCCTGTTTTTTTGGTTTATCAAAATAATTGGATTCAATATATACACTCATCCCGGTACCTTCATCATCATAGGTTGCACTGAAGCCATTTTTATTTCCTTTAAAATGCTTATAATCATCCTGCACCACTTCCAGCTCAAGACCCTTTATGAAAGCAGTATTTTCAACAGAAAAGGAAAAGCTCACTTCTGTTCCCGTAGGATACACCTTCATATTTTCCACTATTATTTTCTGCCCCAAAATTGTATGTTCCTCATTGATATCATACATCTTAGGTTCTGCAAAATCCTCAAGATCTATATGAAAGCTGTATACTCCTTCAATTTTGTCGGAAATGCTCACTTCATACTCATAGTGATTTAAAGTTTGAGTTCTTAACTCTACTGCGATATCCAGCGACTTGGGAAGCTTACCCTCAGTAAAATGATAATCCTGCATGATAAATCCATATTTATTTTCTTCATCAGGTGTAAGTCTGCCGGCTGTATATCCGTATCCATCAACCTTTTCTCTTGTTTTACTGTTTCTCATATCCTTAAGGTAAATCTCAACCACCTGGTTTGGTTGCAGCTTAAATTCCTCCGGCATCTGAAAAAATAAAATTAACTTTTTACCGTCTGCTATAACATATGGTAAAAGCA
>JAFACY010000191.1 GCA_023425285.1 Bacillota bacterium | reverse complement strand
AAAATGTTGTTAACTCCGCTGTCCAGCAGTTCAATCATCTCTGCCGTTAAAAACCATCCTTCTCCGGATTGGTTTGCCAGGGATAAGAATTTCTGAGCCTTATGAGCAAGTTCTGAAATATTTGCAGGTACCAGAAATCTTTTTGATTTTTTAAAGGCATATACGCTGGGCTTTTTATATTTATCAATTATCTTCACTATTGTGGCACTGATAAATTTATTTTTTTTGCTTCCGGTTAATAATTCATCATATTTTATAACGCCATTAAGTGTGGAATATGAAAAGAAATCCAGCAAGTCAGGCACAACGACCTCCGCTCCTTCTTCCTCCAGCAATGAAAATACATCGTTGTTTGCATTGGGGTGGAATTTAACAAGTATTTCGCCCACTATACCGACCTTTGGCTTTACTATATTCTCATTCAGTTCAATGGTGTCAAAATCATTGACTATATTGTTTATCAGATTTCTGAATTTTTTATATCCTCCGGCTTCAATAACACTGTAGCTTTTTTCAACCCATTTTTCATACATTGCGTTTACCGAACCCTTTACCTTTTCATAAGGTCTCGTTCTGTAGGTTGCACGCATGAGAGTATCACCTATAACCATGGATATGGCTAATCTGTGTAAAAATGATGCTTTTAATTTAAAACCGGAATGCTTTTCAAGACCGATTAAATTAAATGATATAACAGGTATGTGCCCGTATCCCAAATCCTTTAATGCCTTTCTTATGAATCCGATATAATTGGTTGCACGGCAGCCTCCGCCGGTTTGTGAAATCATCAGAGATACGTTGTTTAAATCGTATTTGCCCGATTCCAAAGCATTTATAAGCTGACCTACAACTATAATGGAAGGATAGCATGCGTCGTTATTTACGACTCTCAGTCCCACATCTACGGCTTTTTTATCAACCGCAGGCAATACAACTACGTTATATCCCGACAGCTTAGCAGATGTTTCTATAAATTGAAAATGGATAGGAGACATCTGCGGAACCAAAATCGTGTGATTCTTTTTCATTTCCTTTGTAAATTCAATTTTCTCAAAGCTGCCCGGTCTTTTTATATGGACGATTCCTGTTCGGTCTCTTTCCTCTATGGAAGCAAGAAGCGAGCGTATACGTATCCTTATGGCTCCGAGATTTGTTATTTCATCAATTTTTATTACGGTGTATATTTTATTGTTTTTTGTCAGTATTTCGTTAACCTGGTCAGTGGTTACGGCATCAAGTCCGCAGCCGAAGGAGTTAAGCTGAATAAGCTCAAGGTAATCGGTATTTGAAACATATGTTGCAGCCGAATACAACCTCGTGTGGTATGACCATTGGTCGATTACTCTCAAAGGTCTTTCGATCCGGGCTTTTTCCAGCGAATCCTCAGACAGCACCACAATTCCGTAGCCCTCTATCATTTCAGGTATGCCGTGGTTAATTTCAGGGTCCACGTGATATGGTCTTCCTGCCAGAACAATTCCCTTTTTATTGTTTTCCTTTATATATTCAATAGCCTTTAAGCCTTCTTTTTTAACATCTTCCTTATAAGCAAACAATTCGTTGTACGCCTTATTGGCTGCAGCATTGATTTCTTCATATGATAAATTTTCGGACGCACCAATTTCCCTGAAGAGCTTTTGTACAAGCTTTTCCTTGTCGTTCAGATTAAGGAAGGGCTTGTAAAATTTAATGCTGTTCAAATCGATATTTGCCTCTATGGATTCGGGATAAGATACAACAACGGGGCAATTGTAGTGATTGCCGGCATTGTCATCTTCCTTTATATTGTATGAAATGCATGGATAGAATATTTTGGGAACCTTCTTGTTCAATAAATCCACTATGTGCCCGTGCACTATTTTGCCGGGATA
Organism: Bacillota bacterium; assembly: GCA_023425285.1. Classification (GTDB taxonomy): domain Bacteria; phylum Bacillota; class Clostridia; order Tissierellales; family Sedimentibacteraceae; genus Sedimentibacter. The sequence continues at coordinate 848 of JAFACY010000191.1, read as the reverse complement.
GCACACAGACTCCGAAGGAATTGTACCCATTCCAAGCTCATATATTTTTTTGCTCGATACTCCCGACAGAACTACCCTGTAGCCCAATTCGTTGAAAAATGTAAACCAGAAGGGATAATCCTCATACATATTCAGTACCCTCGGTATACCGATCAAGCCTCTTTTTGCTTCATTTACTGGAAGCGGCTTGTAGTCAAACACTCTTTTATATTTATATCTGTAAAGATTGGGAAGAGGCTCCTTCCTTTCCACATTAGTGTACTTTTCCGCGCCGCGCTCGCATCTGTTTCCCGATACGAAATATCTTCCGTCCGAAAACCTGTTGATGGTCAGCAGGCAGTTATTGGTACAAAGTCCGCAGCGCTCCATTGAAGTATCAAAGGAGAAGGTATCAAGCTGCTCAAGGCTAACAAAGGTACTTTCCTTTTTCCCGTCGTATTGACTTTGAGCAATTATGGCAGCACCAAAAGCACCCATAATTCCGGCAATGTCAGGTCTTACCACCTCTCTGCCTGTTATCAGCTCGAAAGCGCGCAATACTGAATTGTTGTAGAAGGTACCACCCTGAACAACAATTTTTTCTCCCAATGAGTCAAGAGACTTTAATCTTATTACCTTAAATAAAGCATTTTTTATTACGGAATATGATATGCCCGCAGAAATATCGCTTAATGTAGCTCCCTCTCTTTGAGCCTGTTTAACCTTTGAATTCATAAATACTGTGCATCTGGTTCCCAGATCAACAGGGTTTTTAGAAAAAATTGCTTCCTCCGCAAATTCATGTACGGTCATCTCCAGGGACTTGGCAAATGTTTCAATAAATGATCCGCAGCCTGATGAGCATGCCT
>JAFACY010000182.1 GCA_023425285.1 Bacillota bacterium | reverse complement strand
ACAGAGCTGAAAAATAAAATTGTGAACCTCAGTAAGACACGGGATGAATCAATTTCAATAGACAGGATTTTTCAAAGATTGAATAATATAAAGGAAGAAGCCGGAAATGAAGGGGACGGCAAGTCTCTTTTGGGTCAATATTTCCTGCGCCTTAGGGAGCTGAACGAGGCAAGAGAAAATTCCGTAAATGCCAAAAGACAGGTGATGTTTCTGGCGATGGAAAAGAAAAAAATAAAGAAGAAAATACAGGAAATAGATATAAGGACCAATGAACTGAAAAAAGAGCTGACCGATTACGAATATTCTAAAGAAAATGAAATATTATTAAAAGCAGAACCGATCAAAACGGAATTGGAGGAGCTTGAAAAGAAAATTTCCGGATTCAACGACGAAGACATCATTGAGTATTCGGAGGGCGACCATAGAGAAGCGGTTGACATTGAAAATACGTTAAAATCAATGTACAAGCACGTGCGTACGCTTTCGGATGAGCTGGAAGAAAAAGAAGAAGAGCTTTTAAACACGAAAAATGACATCAGCAATAAAATAGACGGTGAATTTGATATTGACAGGATAAATGAAGATTACAGCATATACAAGGAAAATAATGCAAAGATTAAAGAACTGAAAGAAAAGATTGCTGCCGGACAGGAAAATATTAAGTCTACGGATATAGATGAAATAAACAAATTTATTGACAGCTACAATGAGATAGAGGATATAAACAGAGAGGCGGAAGCGGTAAATATTTTCCTTGAGGATAAAAATTATAACAAAATGAGGAGCTTCAGAAGAGCTCGTATTTTAAGTGCCTTTTTATGGCTGTTGGCAGGCGGCGGAGCTATTTTTGGAGTGTGGTGGTACAAATCACTTATTATCGATTATATAAACAGATATTATCAGCTGCCATTGATTGAAAATGCAGAAAATATAGCAGCTGGAGCAATAATGGCGATAATCGGAATCATAGTCCTGGCGGTAATAAGACCGCTCCTGACAAAGGCGGGAAGTGCAAAAAAAGAAATTGAAAGCATGGAATGCGGCTTTGCGGACAACACAATTAATTTAAGAAAATTGGACAGCTCAAAGGAAGATATAATAAAGGAGTCAGGCTGTGAAAGCTTTGATGAAATGACGGAAAGGTTCGGCAAAGTAACGACGGAAAAGAAGCTGTACGAAGAGAAGCTTAAGCTGATGCGTTATGACGAGGATTCTCTGAACTCACTGATCAATGAAAATGGCGAAATAATCAATAATCTGAATAAAAGTATGTTACTCTTAAATTTGGACAGAATTAGCGATGAAAATATAAATACCGCAAATGAAGCATATGCAAGGAAGGATGTTGTCAGAGAGCAAATCAGCAAGCTGAGCAATGAAATTGAGCTGTTAAAAAATGAAGTATCAAAGCTTGACAGAGAAATAAGCTTTGAGGAAAAAAGATTGAACATGATTTTAAAAAATAGCGGCTTTGATGACCTTGACAGCTTTAATAAATCAGTTGAAATAAACAAAGAATATAATGAGCTTATAAACGACAGAAAATATAAGGAAGAAATGCTCCGGAATATATTGGACGGACGTGACATTGATGAGCTGGCTCAAAATCTAAGAAGCTTTGTGCCCCACGAGGTTAAGCAGGTGGATAAGCAGGAGTACAGTCTGAAAATCTATCAGCTTAACGAAGAAAAGAACAGGCTGAACGGGAGCATCAATGACATTTTAAAGGAAATCAGCGAGATAGAAAGCAACACAAGAACACTTGCTGAAATAGAAGAAGAAATAGATTTTTATGAAAATAAAACATTTACATTCAAAAATAAAATCAAGGTTGCTGAAATTGCATCGGAAAAAATCAGAAAAATATCTGACTCAATAAAGGGCGATTTTATGCCTCTTCTGAAAAAGTCAATAAGCGATAATTTTTCATACCTGACAAGCGGCAGATACAGTGATGTGCTGATTGATGAGGATATGAACATTACGGTGGCTGAAGAAGCCAACAGACAGCGAAGTATTGAATTGGAAAGCCTGAGCGGAGGCACTCTGGATCAGCTTTATCTGTCCTTAAGGATAGGGCTTGGCAACATACTTAGCGGAAAGCAGAACATTCCGTTGATTTTTGATGATAGCTTTGTGCAGTATGACAGTAAAAGATTAAGAAATTCATTGGAAATGCTGGCAAAGGAAAGTGAAAGAAGACAGATTGTATTATTCACCTGCCAGGAAAGAGAAGCGGAGACCGCAAAAGCTCTTAACCTTAAATTTAATTATATAAAGCTATAGGCGGGACTTTTTAAACAGCCTATAAGAAGGATGAACTATGAGAATATTTGCCATTGCCGATTTGCATTTTGACAGCCTTAAAGAAAAGCCTATGAATATATTCGGCGACAACTGGATAAACCATGAGGAAAAAATAATAGAAAACTGGAAAAAGGTTGTAAGTGATGACGATCTGATTTTGATTCCCGGGGATATTTCATGGGCAGGTAGACTTAATGAGGCTGTTGAAGATTTGTCGAGGATAGATGAGCTGGCGGGGATTAAGATCATCGGAAAGGGTAATCATGACTATTGGTGGTCAACCTCCAGCAAGCTGGATAAGCTCAACATGAAGACAATCAGGTTCTTAAAAAACAACAGCTATGAATTTGACGGCATATCTGTGTGCGGAACGAGAGGATGGGATACCATGGAGGAGCACACGGACACAATATCAAACGAAAAAATTTATTTAAGAGAATTGAACAGACTGAGAATTTCCCTTGAATGCGCCGAAAAAAAAGGAAATAAAATAATAGTTATGCTTCACTATCCTCCTTTTAATTCCATAGGTCTGCCCAATGAATTTTTTCAGGTTCTGAAGGAGTTTAAAGCCGACGTTTGCATCTACGGACACCTTCATGGTGCGGACGGTCATAAAAACGTGAAGGAAGGGCTTATAGACATGGTGGAAGTTCATTGTGTTTCAAGCGATTACATGGACTTTAAGCTCAAGAGAATACATTAGAAAATTGTATACGAAATATGAACATTATGTGTAGTTGGCTCTTGACACGGAAACAGTAATAAAGTATCATAAATTTATGGGAAACGTTATACTGTTTTTTATTTTTAATTCGAGGATGGTGATGTGATTGGCTAAGATGGATGCATTGGTAAAGAAATACAAGGAGCCAGGATTGTGGCTTGAACAAGTGGATGTACCGGTACCTCAGGAGGGAGAGGTTTTAATCAAGCTTCGTAAAACTTCCATATGCGGTACAGATGTACATATTTATGAATGGAATAAATGGGCTCAGGAAACTATTCCCGTTCCTATGACCATCGGACATGAATTTGTAGGTGAGATTATAGAACTGGGAAAGGGTGTCAAGGATTTACAGGTAGGAGATCTGGTATCCGGCGAAGGACACATAGTGTGCGGTAAATGCAGAAATTGTCTTGCAGGAAGAAGACATCTGTGCAAGGACACCAAGGGCGTCGGTGTAAACAGAACCGGTATATTTTCCGAATATGTGGCACTTCCGGCCTCAAACATCTGGCTTTGTGACAAAGCATTGCCGGAGGAGCTGTACAGTATTTTTGACCCGTATGGAAATGCAGCACATACGGCACTGTCCTTTGATGTACTTGGAGAAGATGTACTCATAACGGGAGCAGGTCCCATAGGTATCATGGCGGCGTCAATTGCAAAATTCTCGGGAGCAAGATTTGTTGTTCTTACCGATATAAATGATTACAGATTAGAGCTTGCAAAAAAGATGGGTAATTTCAGAACGGTAAACACAAGGAAGGAATCCCTGAAGGAAGTAATGAACGAATTGGGAATGAAGGAAGGCTTTGACGTAGGCATGGAAATGTCCGGCAACGGCACTGCCTTTAACGACATGATCAACAACATGTCTCACGGAGGGAAAATTGCAATGCTTGGCATTCAGGACTCAGACACCCGTGTTGACTGGAACAAGGTGGTGTTTAACGGCTTGTTTATCAAGGGGATATACGGGAGAGAAATGTTTGAAACATGGTATAAGATGCAGGCAATGTTAAAATCAGGTCTTGACATAACACCTGTCATAACTCACAGATATCACTATACCGAATTTGAAAAAGGATTTGAAGCAATGATAAGCGGACAATCCGGAAAAGTAATATTGGATTGGACTACCAGGAAATAGGAGGGTCAAATGTACGAAAATTCTAAAAAAGTTTATGAAGATATATTAAAAGAAATCAAGGAAAGCGGTCTTTGGAAAAACGAAAGAATAATCACCACTCCTCAAAGGAGCAGAATTAATACTACCATGGTTGACGGTGTGCTGAATATGTGTGCCAACAACTACTTGGGTCTTTCGGATAATAAAGAAGTTATAGAAGCTGCAAAAGAGGCTTATGATACATGGGGATATGGTCTTTCATCCGTAAGATTTATCTGCGGAACCCAGGAAATTCACAAACAGCTTGAAAAAAAGCTAAGTGAATTTTTGCATACGGAGGACACCATTTTATATTCATCAGCATTTGATGCAAACGGCGGATTGTTTGAAACCATCACAACCGAAGAAGATGCAATTATCAGCGATGAATTGAATCATGCAAGCATCATAGACGGTGTAAGATTAGCCAAAGCAAAAAAATACAGATATAAAAATAATGACATGGCGGCTCTTGAAGAGCAGCTGATTTTAGCCGACAAAGAAGGCGCAAGAATGAAAATAATCGCAACAGACGGTGTTTTCTCAATGGACGGTATAATTGCAAACCTTGAAGGGGTTTGTGATTTGGCGGATAAATACAATGCGCTTGTTATGGTTGATGACAGCCATGCTGTTGGATTTGTGGGAAAGACGGGAAGAGGAACCCACGAATACAGAAACGTAATGGACAGAGTTGATATAATCACAGGTACGTTAGGCAAGGCATTAGGCGGTGCAAGCGGCGGATATACAAGCGGAAGAAAAGAAATAATTGACCTCTTGAGACAGCGTTCAAGACCGTATCTGTTTTCAAACTCTCTGGCTCCTGCCATAGCGGGTGCTTCGCTTAAGGTTCTTGAAATGCTTGAGGAAAGTACAAAATTCAGAGATAAATTAGAAGAAAATACAAAATTCTTCAGAGAAGAAATCAAAAAAATAGGTCTTACAATTATAGAAAGTGAGCATCCAATAGTTCCCATTATGCTCGGAGATGCCGTACTGTCTCAGAAAATGGCAGAAAAGCTTCTGGAAAAAGGCGTATATGTAATCGGCTTCTATTTCCCTGTAGTACCGAAAGGAAAGGCAAGAATAAGAACTCAGATATCAGCGGCACACTCAAGAGAGGATTTAGAGTTTGCAATTAAAGCATTTAAAGAAGTAAAAGAGGAATTGGGTCTGTAATTGCCCGGGTAATATTTTGTAGAAAATTGTTTTTCCACTTGCGTTAAATTGTTTTAGCGGTTATACTATCTGAAACAATTTAGTATAGGAGGACAACATGGATATAAGATTTTCTGACAGAGCGAATGGGTTGAAGGCATCAACCATAAGAGAGCTTTTAAAGCTTACCGAAATGCCCGAGGTTATATCTTTTGCAGGCGGTCTCCCTGCACCGGAATTATTTCCTGTTGAGAAGGTTAAGGAAATAGCCGTAGAGGTTATGGAGAAAGAAGGAGTTTCTGCATTGCAGTATGGTCCTACCGAAGGATACAGACCTCTCAGAGAGATAGTGGCAAAACAAAGAATGGTACCGGCACAGATGAATCTGTCTGCTGATGACATTTTGATAACTACAGGCTCACAGCAGGGTCTTGAATTTTCTGCAAAGTTATTCCTGAACAAGGGTGATGTAGTAATATGCGAAAGCCCCAGTTACCTTGGCGCAATCAATGCGTTTGCCGCATATGAACCGAAGTTTGTCGAAGTAGAAATGGATGATGACGGAATAATCATTTCCGAATTGGAGAAGGCATTAAAGGAAAATCCGGGTGCCAAAATGATTTATACAATTCCCGATTTTCAGAATCCAACAGGAAAAACAATGCCTGACGACAGAAGAAAAAGGATAGCTGAGCTTGCTGCAGAGTATAAAATACCTGTGGTTGAAGACAATCCATACGGCGAATTAATTTTTGAAGGAACCGTACATCCGGCAATAAAAAGCTACGACAAAGAAGGCTGGGTTATATTCTTAGGCACATTTTCCAAGGTTTTTGCTCCCGGCATGAGACTAGGATGGGTTTGTGCATCACCTGAGATACTTAATAAATACATAATTATCAAGCAGGGTGCGGATCTCCAGTCCAGTTCCCTGGATCAGAGAATTGCAGCTGCGTTTATGCAGAAATATGATCTCAATGAGCACATATTGAAAATAAGAGAAGTATATGGCAAGCGTCGTGATTTAATGCTTGAAAGTATGGATAAATACTTCCCTGCCGAAGTTAAGCACACAAATCCGTACGGAGGACTTTTTGCGTGGGTGGAACTTCGTGAGGACCTGGATGCTGCTAAAATAATGGAAGAATGTATAAAAGAAAATGTTGCATATGTACCGGGCGAGCCTTTCTTCCCCACAAGCGGCAGAAAAAACTTCTTCAGAGTAAACTATTCATGCATGCCTGAGGAAAAAATAGTCGAAGGTATAAAGAGAATAGGAACAGTTTTAAACAAGTATTACGGTAAATAATTTTAATTTCAAAAGCAATTTATTTAAAAGGTCTTAATCTTAAACAGATGAGACCTTTTCTTGTTGCAAAAAAATTATAAAAAGGTTATACTATTGTTGTGAAAAATATATTATTTAGGAGGTTCAAATGCAAAAGAAAGACATTAAATGGTCCGAATTAGGATTTAGCTACATTAAAACAGACAAAAGATACATATCACGCTGGAAAGACGGTAAGTGGGATGATGGTCAGCTTGTAGAAGATAATATGATTCCGGTTAACGAGGGTTCAACTTGTTTACATTACGGACAAGAATGTTTTGAAGGACTTAAAGCTTACAGTACTAAAGACGGCGGAATCCAGTTGTTCAGACCTGATGAAAATGCTAAGCGTATGCAAAAAAGCTGTGCAAGAGTATTGATGCCTGAAGTACCCGTAGAAAAATTTATAGATGCTTGTATGCAGGTAGTAAAAGCAAATGAAGCTTGGGTACCGCCATATGGTTCAGGTGCAACATTGTACTTAAGACCGTTCGTTATAGGTGTTGGTGACAACATCGGTGTAAGACCTGCCCCTGAATACATATTTGCAGTGTTCTGTATGCCTGTAGGTCCGTATTTCAAAGGCGGAATGAATCCTGTAAACTTTACTACTACAGATGCGGACAGAGCTGCACCAAACGGTACAGGTAAGGCAAAGGTTGGCGGAAACTATGCTGCAAGCTTGCAGTCACATCATGAAGCTGTAGAGAGAGGCTTTGCTGATTGTATATATCTTGATCCTTCAACTCACTCAAAAATAGACGAGGTTGGAGCTGCAAACTTCTTTGGTATAACTAAGGATAACAAATTCGTAACACCGCATTCATCATCAATACTTCCGAGTATAACAAGAATTTCTTTAATGCAGGTTGCAAAAGATTACTTAGGATTGGAAGCAGTTGAAACAGAAGTTTATATCGACAAATTGGATATATTCGCAGAAGCAGGCGCTTGCGGAACAGCAGCAGTTATCACTCCGATCGGCGGAATTGAGCACAAAGGCAAATTCCACGTATTCCACAGTGAAACGGAAGTTGGTCCTATGACTAAGAAATTATACGACACATTGTACGGCATCCAGATGGGCGACATCGAAGCTCCTGAAGGATGGATTTACAAGGTAAAATAATAATAAACAATAGGAGAACAATAGCTGAACGATAGCACAGCGATTGGTGAACGATTGTTATGGGAGCACAATGTGCTCCCTGTTTTTTATTTCGGATTGGCTTCGAAACTAAAATACAATTGAATTTTTATGTATATGGGAACAGATACATCCTGCTTTGAATTATGGTCAGGAGTTTTATGTTAGCTTCAAAAATCACCGTTTCTTAGAATTTACAAATGATTTTGAATCCCTAGGATATTAAGTCCGGGGATTTTTGCATTTGAATTGATATTAACATGCATATCTATTATAATATTGAATAAAGAAAAAAATAACAGGGAGAGAAAAATGAAAAAGAAAGTCTTGTGCTTAATATTAATTTTTAATATGCTTTTTTCGTCATTGGCCTTTGGGATCAGCATAAATATTGATAATGTCAGAATTCCGTATACCGAAGTTTCCGGGGTTCCTTTTATTGATAGCTTTAACAGAACGCAGGTTCCGCTTAGAATTACGATGGAGAGATTCGGTGCTTCTGTGGATTGGAACGAAGAAACTAATACAGTAATTGTTAAAAAAGATGATATAATAGTCGAAGTTCCCATTGGGAAAAATTTTATTGTATGCAATGGACGGATGATTGATACGGATTCGTCTGCATTAATAAAAGAAGGACGAACATACTTGCCTATCAGGGCTGTTCTTGAAGCCTTTGGAGCTAAGATTGAATGGAATTCTGAAGACAACAAAATTTCAATTAAACCTATTGAGAACAATGACAAGAACATTTATACAAGTGAGTACTTAGAAAACCTGGTAAACAATTCAGAATGCGATGTAGATGTATTGAAGTTTCGCTCAAAAGAAAACAGCAGAAGGAAAGGATTGTTAAAAGTCGAAGGTAAATATTTCGACATGTATTATCCAAATGATAATTATGGTAAAAGTGTTGCAGAATTTTTAACTCCTCATATGGACAAGGTATACATGATGTTAACAGATATTTATGGTCTGCAAGCTAGAGTGGAAGTCCATTTAATACATGAAAAAGATGCCATGTCCTTAAAAGAAGGCGATATAAGACAAAAAGAGAAAGTAACATTTATCTGGTTAGAACCTGGGAATGATGCAGGTGGCAATAATTTAGCTGAATTTGTTCATGAAGTGAATCATAATTTTTTCAGTGAGGTTAATGGTGGAGCAACAAATACAATGTGGCTTAATGAAGCAAATGCTAAATTAATTTCTTCTTTATATACGAAATACAATTATGTTGGAAATGTAGACCAATGGAGTTTCTATGAGGATTTGACATCAAACTTAAAACAATATAAAGATACATTAAATTTAGACAATGTAAATAAAATTTTGAGAGTTGCAAAAGCATGGAACAAATCTGAAGGAGAAAAAAGAGCTTCTCAAATATACGGAATGTATTTGTGGTCATATATTTATAATAATTATTCCTTAGATGAATTCAAGGAAATAATCAGAAATTTGGGAACAGGCGATGTTGTTGTTAAACTGGAAGATTTGCTGAATTTGGATTCAAAGGAAATAACCGAAATGATTAAAAAAGGTATAAAATGAAAAAGTCACTGAAGAAAAGGTGTAATATAGAGAAGGGTATTATTGAGACTAATGAAAACATATAAATAAATGCGGATTTATTAATAAAACTCTTGAATCAAGTATGGTTCAGGAGTTTTATTTAATCATAAAAGGTATTGTCTAGTTGTTATTATTCTTTTTTGGATTGTTTCTGCATGGCAGATAATCTAAAAATCGCTTTACCGCGATGGATGCAGTCTTTCTGTCTTTTATTGCAAGACCGATATTGCGGTATGCGGGGACGTCAAGTTCCTTTATCACAATATTATATGGGATGCGCTGTAAGATGAGCTCGGGCAAAATGCTGATACCCAGTCCGCTTTCGATCATGGACATGATAGCGTAATCATCCCATGTTGTGAAATGTACGTTTGGCTTGATATTATGTTTCTCAAATATTTCCGATATTTCAGCCTTGGCTCCCTTTTCTAAAAGCATGAATGGATAATCGCACAGTGCTTTTACCGGAAAATATTTATAATCAGTCATAGGGTGATCTTCCGGTAAGACAACGAGCAATCTGTCCTGCTCTAAAAAAATTGTTTCAAACTCGGATAGTGTAGGAAGTCTGAGGAAGCCGCAGTCCACACGTCCCTCCGAAATCCAGCTTTCAATTTCCGTATAGTCACCCAACAGAAGTTCGTAATCGATATTGGGATAGTCTTTTTGAAATTCTTTGATTATATTTGGCAGCCAATGGGTTGCGACACTTGAGAAGGTTCCTATACGAATCAAACCGGATTGCAAGCCATTCAACTCGTTTACCTGTACCTGTAATTTCTCATATTCATTACATACGCTTTGAGCAAATGGTAATAGTTTCAGTCCGTCAGATGTTAAGTTTACACCTGTTCGGCTACGCTCAAGAAGTGAAACCTGCCATTCCTTTTCCAAGTCATTTATCATCCTGCTGATGCCGGACTGGGAGTAATTTAATTTTTCAGCAGCCTTAGTAAAGCTGCCGTACTCAACAGTCTTTATAAACGCCATGTATTTCTGAATGTTCATGTCCATACAATTTTTCTTCCTTGCATCTGAATTAGTCATCTTAATCATGATAAATATTCGCTTTTGTAATTTATAAAATTATGATACAGTATAATATCAGAAAATACAAGAAAAAGTATGAAAAGGAAGTGGCGGTCAATGAAGCAGGCATATTTTAAATATATATCGGCATTATTATTGTTCGGATCAAACGGTGTTGTGGCAAGTCACATCAGGCTCACAAGCTATGAAATAGTTCTTTTACGATCTTTGCTGGGCAGTATCCTGCTGATAGGTATTTTCTTTTATTCAAAGCATAAACTTACGGCACTGCAGCACAAAAGAGATCTTCTCTATATTGCATTATCCGGTGTGGCCATGGCTGCTGACTGGCTGTTTCTCTTTGAAGCCTTTGCGCAAATCGGAGTAAGTATCGGAATGATGATAAATTACTTTGGTCCGGTGATAGTTATGTCGCTTGCACCTTTGATATTCAAGGAGCGTGTGACATGGACGAAGATAACAGCGCTTCTTATGGCGCTTTCGGGGGTATTTCTGATAAGCGGGCAGGCGGTAATAGACGGGATAAGTGCATGGGGATTATTTTGTGCCGTGATGTCAGCCATATCCTATGCCGCTATGGTTATTTTCAATAAGATGTCTGAGCAGGTTACGGGAATGGAAAATTCCACTATTCAGTTGTTTTTTGCCTTTGTGACTGTAGCCGTATTTGTGGGCTTTAAACAAGGCTTTTACATAGAAATAGAACCTGGAAACTGGCTGCCGATTTTGTGGCTTGGTCTGCTGAATACGGGAGTAAGCTGCTATTTATATTTTTCTTCAATAGGAAGACTGCCTGCACAAACCGTGGCTGTCTGCGGTTATATAGAGCCGCTTTCTGCCGTGATATTCTCTATGATTTTTCTCCATGAAACTATGCTGCTGCTGCAAATTCTCGGTGCCGTACTGATTATAGGAGGTGCATTGTTTGGGGAGTTTGCATTTAAATATAAAATAAAATCTTAAAAATAAAATATCTCTGTCTGTATGCTTCCGGAATCTGATTTGAAGCTTGTATTGTTATAAAATACTCCGATTATACATAAATACTGCATAAATATTTTTGAGATTTTTGTTTTTGAAGAATGTGATAATTTCAATTGATTTTTAGTTTTTCTATCAAGAATTTATGTAGATTATAAAGCAAATCCCGAAAAAAAGTGCTACTTTGGAATTTTGCGATTTGAATATATATGCAGTGTGTTGTACAACAATATTTTCAGCATGGACACTACTACTGTATAACAGTGCTATCATTATATTCTCCAATACATCAGTTGTTACAAATGCTTTTCAGAATTATTCCCAATCTTTAATTAAATATTGCCATAAAAATGAAGTTGTGATATTATTGTTTAAATTTTAAATTGGAAAGTTATTCATATGAATGGCGAACGGGAGGTAATTATGCACAAAAATAAACTGGTTGTTGTGGGAGTGGGGCATGTAGGCTCGTACGTATTGGCAGACGCAATGAAGATGGGTCTGTTTGCTGAAATAGGATTGATAGATATTCTGAATAATGTTTCGCTTGGAGAGGCGCTTGATCAGGCGCAGGCTACGGCACTTACATATATGAACAATGTGAATGTAAAAAGCGGAGGATATGAGCAGTGTGCCGACGCGGATGTTATAATCGTGGCTGCGGGACCGAGTGTTATACCTGATCCCAACAACCCGAATGCAAAGCCTGACCGTGCACTTTTAACAACTACAAATTGCGCCGTAATCCGTGAGGTTATGACGGGAATCACAACCTATACAAAGGATGCCATAGTAATCCTTATAACAAATCCGCTGGATACAATGGTATACATCGCGGAAAATGAATTCGGATATCCTACGGGACGTGTTTTTGGAACGGGAACTATGCTTGATTCTGCACGTCTTCGAAAAATAATAGCCGATGCATGCTGCATCGATCCGAAATCTGTTACGGGATACATGATGGGAGAGCATGGTATGACGGCATTTCCGGTTTTAAGTCACCTGAATGTTGCGGGCATACCACATGAGAGTCTGGGACAGTACTTTGAAAATGTTGAGGAAATAAGCAATCCGGAAAATGTTAAGGAGCTTGTTGTAAATGCGGCATACAATGTATTAAACAATAAGGGATGGACCAACGCCGGCGTTGCTCAGTCAGCCGTTACAATGGCAAGGGCTGTATTGCTGGATGAAAAAAGTATATATCCCGCATGTGTAACCCTGAGAGGACAATATGGTCATGACGGTGATGTTGCTTTGAGCATGCCATGTGTTATAGGACGCGAGGGTATTATTAAAAAGCTTCCCGTTGAATTGAATGAATGGGAAACTGTGAAGCTGGAGGAGTCCGTTGCATATATAAAATCAGCGATGCGTGATGCAAAGACTGGTCCGGGATTTGTCAGATAAAAGGGTGGTGGACTGATGACTCTGCAGCAATTAAGATATGCCATAGCGGTGGCTGACTGCAATTCGATGAACAAGGCTGCACAGGCGTTGTTCATTTCGCAGCCCAGTCTGTCTGCTTCAATCAGGGAGCTGGAAAATGAAATAGGCATAACCATATATAAAAGAACCAACCGCGGTATTACCATAACTCCCGAAGGTGAGGAGTTCTTAGGTTATGCGAGACAGGTGACGGAACAGTACGAGCTGATAAATAATAAATATATTGAAAAAAGCAACATAAAGAAAAAATTCAGCGTTTCAACACAGCATTATTCATTTGCCGTAAAGGCCTTCGTGGAAACGGTAAAGGAATTCGGCATGGATGAATATGAGTTTGCGGTTCATGAAACCAAGACTTATGAAGTAATAGAAAATGTCAAAAATTTCAAAAGTGAGCTTGGAATTTTGTATCTCAATGATTTTAACAACAAGGTAATTTCAAAGATACTTAATGAAAATAATCTCGAATTTACGGAGCTGTTTGACTGCAATACTTATGTGTATTTGTGGGAAGGAAATCCTCTGGCGAAAAAAGAGGTTATATCCATGGAGGATTTGCAGGAATATCCGTGTCTGTCATTTGATCAGGGTGCAAACAATTCGTTTTACTTTGCTGAGGAGGTTCTCAGCACTAACGTATACAAAAAGATAATCAAGGCAAATGACAGGGCAACCATGCTTAACCTCATGAGGGGGCTCAATGGATATACCCTGTGCTCGGGAATAATAAGCGAGGAGCTTAACGGATATGACTATATGGCAGTTCCGCTGGCTACCAAAGAACTGATGACAATCGGATATGTATCAAGAAAAAACTCAACCTTGAGCCACATAGGGAAAAAATATGTGGGTGAGTTGATGAAGTTTAAGGATTATGCGTTATAGGGAAAGACTATAACAGGCTGTTGGTTTTACGTATTAACACAAGACTTAAAAAGTATGTATAATACTAACATGAGCTAAACAAGCAAGAATAATTAAATGATTTCAGAAAGGGGAAACAAATGCGTACAAATACAAACACAACGTGTATGATGAACACCATGATGATGTGCAATGCCATGTATATGCAGATGACTATGATGCAAAGAAAAATGGCTGTATTTAGTATGCTTTATGTAACCTCGTAAATTTCACTGTTATAAATATGTGAAAGTATCGGCAGGTGCATGAGCACCTGCTGTTTTTTTATGGTGGTAGACCTAATGCAGCGTAATCCAAATTTGTGATGAAGCCTGCGCCCTAAGACTAATCAGGAAAAGGAGGGAAAATAAATTGATAATACTTGAAAATGTCAGCAAGACCTTTGATCTGGACGGCAAGACCGTGGAAGCTGTAAAGAATGTTAACCTGAGTCTGCATGAAGGAAAAATACATGGAATTATAGGCTTTTCAGGAGCAGGAAAATCAACGCTTGTAAGATGCATAAATCTTCTTGAAAGACCGACAGAAGGAAAAGTCATCCTTGGTGATGTGGAAATAACCGCCCTTGACGAGAAAAAATTGAGAGAAGAAAGAAAGAAAATAGGAATGATCTTTCAGCAATTTAATTTATTCGCATCAAGGACAGTATTTCAGAATATTGCATATCCCCTTAAGAACAGCGGATTGAGCAAGAAGGAAGTAGAAAACAAGGTTAATGATTTGCTTGAACTGGTGGAGCTGAAGGAAAAATCAAGTGTATATCCGTCACAGCTCAGCGGCGGTCAGAAGCAGAGGGTCGCAATAGCCCGAGCGCTTGCAAATGACCCCAAAATATTGCTCAGTGACGAGGCAACAAGTGCATTGGACCCTCAGACTACCAAGTCCATATTGAAATTATTGAAGAGGTTAAATGAGAAGCTTGGAATCACGGTAATTGTCATAACTCATGAAATGCAAGTGGTAAAAGAAATCTGCGACAATGTGGTGGTTATGGAAAACGGCAGGGTCGTTGAGCAGGGAGATGTGTTTAATATATTTGCAAATCCGGTTGAAAAAATAACCAGGGATTTTGTTGACAGCACATCAAATTTATCAAAGGTGCATGAGCTGATTAATGAAAATGCAGAGATAGTACAGCTTAAAGAAGGCGAATGCATAGTGAAGTTCACCTACCTTAAGCGGGATGCGTCGGAAGCACTGGTATCGCAGATTTCACGAAGCTTTGATCTGAATGTAAACATAATATTCGGAAATATCGAGTTCATAGGGGATAACCCCATCGGCGGACTTGTATCCATAGTGAGCGGCAAGGGTAGCAGCATAAGCGATGCAATTGATTACTTGAGAGGAAAGAATGTAGGTGTGGAGGTGATTTTAGATGCAAGAGTTTCTAAGTAGTGTTTTTCCCAACGTGTTTTCAAAGATTCCGGACTTTTTTAAAAGTATTGGGGATACATTTATAATGCTGGGATGGTCAGGTTCAATTTCGTTTATTATCGGACTTATATTAGGAATAGTACTGACGGTTACAAAAAAAGGCGGCATAATGCAGAATACGGCAGCCTTTCAGGTGCTTGACAAGGTTATAAATTTTTTCCGTTCCATACCGTTCATCATACTTCTGGCAAGCTTAATGCCTCTTACCAGACTGATTTCCGGAACCGCAATAGGTGTCAAGGGTGCTATAGTACCGCTTGTATTCGGCACGGTGCCGTTCTTCGCAAGACAGATAGAAACAGCACTGGCTGAAATGAATCCGGGACTTATAGAGGCTGCACAGTCAATGGGCTCCGGACCGCTTGAGATTATATTCAGGGTGTATCTGAAGGAGTGTATTCCCGGTATTGTGAGAGGAACAACCATTACCGCAATCAGTCTCATAGGGCTCACGGCAATGGCGGGCGCGGTCGGCGCAGGAGGTCTGGGGGACTTTGCCATACGCTTCGGCTACCAGAGAAATCAGATTGATGTAACATATGCTTCGGTTATAGTGTTGGTTGCGTTGGTAAGCGTAATACAAATGATCGGAAGCGCCATAGTAAAGAAAAACAGTCATTAATAAAAAATTAAAATAAAAATTTGAGGAGAAAAATTATGAAAGCAAAAAGAATAATATCAATTTTAACATTAATAGCAGTATTGGCAACATTTACAGCATGCTCAAAAGCAGCTGATTCCGAGAAAAAGGATACAACAACTGTAACAGTGGGAGTTGTGGGAGAAGCAAATGAAATGTGGGTTCCTGTAATTGAGAAGCTGGCTAAGGAAGGCATAGAGATTAAGCTTGTGAGCTTTACAGATTATGTAACACCAAATAAGGCATTAAGCAACGGAGAAACTGATCTGAACGCATTCCAGCACCATGCATATCTTAACAATGAAATTAAAAGTAACGGATATGAAATTCAGGCGATAGGTGATACATTTATTTCGGCTATGAACATCTATTCAAACAAGGTAAAAAGTATTGATGAAATAGGCGAAAAAGCAAAGATTGCAGTGCCTAATGATGCAACCAATGAGGGAAGAGCACTTAAGGTAGTGGAAGCGGCAGGTCTTATTGAATTGAGCAAGGAATCCGGAGATGCGCCTGAATTGACTGATATAGTTTCAAATCCGTTGAATCTCGAGTTTGTTGAGGTTGATGCGGCAAATGTGTATGCTGTACTTCCCGATGTTACCGCAGCCGTTATAAACTGCAACTACGCATTGGACAATGGCCTGAACCCGGGAGAGGATTCAATATTCCAAGATGACGTGAGCATCTATGCAGGAAAAAGCTATATAAATCTTATAGCCTCAAGAACAAAGGATGCCGATAATGAAGTTTTCAAAAAAATTGTAGCAGAATATCAATCCGAAGCTGTTGAAGAAATATACAAGACTACATTCAAGGGTGCATATTTGCCGGCTTGGAAATAACAGATAAATAAGGAGCTATAATGAGAGAATTAAGTACACGCACTGCAGGCTTCACCGATTCAGTAATCCGCAGAATGACAAGAATTTCAAATTCATACGGTGCGGTTAATTTATCACAGGGATTTCCGGATTTTGATCCACCGTCAGAAATTACGAACAGATTGGCACAGGTGGCGTCAGAAGGACCTCATCAATATGCCGTAACCTGGGGTGCTCAGAATTTCAGAGAGTCTCTTGCAAGGAAGCAGGAGCACTTCTCGGGAGTAAAGGTTGATCCCGACAGTGAAATTGTCGCTACATGCGGCAGTACGGAAGCAATGATGGCGGTAATGATGACAATAACAAATCCCGGAGATAAGGTTGCAATATTCTCTCCCTTTTACGAAAACTACGGCGCGGATGCGATTCTTTCAGGTGCAGAGCCCATTTATATACCTCTGAATCCTCCTAAATTTGACTTTGATGCGGACTTATTGGAAGATGCATTCAGACGCGGAGCGAAAGCGCTGATTTTGTGTAATCCATCAAATCCCTGCGGAAAAGTGTTTACAAGAGATGAGCTTAACATAATAGCCGGACTGGCAATAAAGTATGACGCATATGTTATAACCGACGAGGTGTACGAGCATATTATTTACAATCCGAACAAGCATGTATATATGGCATCTCTTCCCGGAATGAAGGAGAGAACAATAATATGCAACTCACTGTCAAAGACATACTCAATTACCGGATGGCGGTTGGGATACGTTATTGCTGATGAAAGAATAGCTGACAGAGTAAAAAAAGTTCACGATTTTTTAACTGTGGGAGCACCGGCTCCTCTTATGGAGGCAGTAGTGACCGGCTTGAATTTCGGAGATGATTATTATCTTGAGCTTCAGAGGCACTATACTCACATGAAGGATTTGTTTATAGACGGATTAAGGAATATAGGACTCAAATACAGCGAGCCTCAGGGAGCTTATTACGTGTTGGTTGACATAAGCGAATTTAATTGTAAGGATGACCTGAAATTTTGCGAATGGCTCGCACGAGAGGTAAAGGTCGGAGCTGTTCCGGGTTCAAGTTTTTTCAAAGAGGATGAAAACCGTTATATCAGATTCCATTTTGCAAAGAAGGATGAAACCTTAAACATGGCTTTGAACAGATTATCTGAAATATATGATAAGGTAAAGGTTACAGCCGAATTCAGAATATAACATATAAATATATTGTATTTCATATTGATTTATATTATAATAAAATTAATCAAATATCGGGAGCTTATTAATAGGCTGAGAGGAAACTTATAGTTTCGACCGTACCTGATTTGGATAATGCCAACGTAGGGAACTGTTTATGAAAGTGAATGGGATATACCACATTGTTGGTATATCCCATTTTTATTATAGAAAGGACAGAATTATGGAAGGTTATAAAACTTCAACGTTGAGTAACGGATTACTGTGGTTTGGTGCCGCAGTATCCATTGCTGAAATTTTTACGGGAACATTATTTGTACCACTTGGTTTTACAAAAGGATTTGCGGCAATAATAACAGGACATTTAATTGGCTGCATTCTTTTGTATTATGCGGGAATTATAGGTGCACAAAGCGGTAAATCATCTATGGAATCCGTGGGGTTGTCATTTGGAAGTAAAGGAAGAAATTTTTTTGCGTTTCTGAATGTTTTGCAACTTGTGGGCTGGACTGCCGTAATGATAATACAGGGTGCAAGAGCAATGGGCATAATGCTGAATACAAATATAGGCATGCAGGCTGATTTGATGTGGTGTGCAGTAATTGGAGCCACAGTTCTTTTATGGGTAATTATAGGATCTAAAAATCTGGAGAAGGTTAATATATTTGCTGTGGGAGGATTGTTTATATTGACACTTTTTTTAGGCTTCACAGTCTTCAGCGGAGGTTCACAGACAAATATCAGCGGAAAAATGAGTTTCGGAGCGGCTATAGAACTGTCTATAGCGATGCCGTTGTCGTGGCTGCCATTGATTTCAGATTATACCAGAAATGCAAGATATCCCGCCTCAGCCACGCGTGTAAGCGTAATTACATATTTTGCGGGCAGTGTTTTCATGTATACAATAGGTCTCGGAGCAGC
Organism: Bacillota bacterium; assembly: GCA_023425285.1. GTDB lineage: Bacteria > Bacillota > Clostridia > Tissierellales > Sedimentibacteraceae > Sedimentibacter. The sequence goes on along the minus strand of JAFACY010000182.1, from coordinate 760 downwards.
CATATTTACCGGCGAAAGTGATATTGCAACCATAATGCTTAAGGCCGGTTTTGGCATATTTGGAGTGCTGATAATATTATTTTCAACAGTAACAACCACATACCTTGATGTTTATTCAGCAGGAGTGAGCTTAAAGACAATTAACGGCAGATTATCCGAAAAAGCAATGTCAATTCTGATATGCATCATAGGTGTTATGATTGCAATGTTTTCACCTGTTGAGCAGTATGAAAACTTTTTGTACTTAATAGGCTCTGTATTTGCGCCAATGGTTGCGATACTGATATCGGACTACTTCATTCTTAAAAAGGACAATTTGAAAAAAACTGTGGATGTTACAAACTTTATTGTATGGTTTATAGGATTTGCAATTTACAGAATGCTTTTAAATATGGATATTGTCATTGGAAGCACAATTCCCGTAATAATTATAACAGTAATCATATGCTTAATGGCAGACAAAATAACAGCCTCTTCAAGAGCCTGATTAATTTTCAAAATAATATAATTTTATTTTTGCGTGCAGAAAGGAGAATAAGATGTTTTCAGAAGTTATTAAAAATGTAAAAAAAAGCACACCGCTGGTACATAACATTACAAATTATGTTACCGTCAATGACTGTGCAAATATATTGTTGGCTTGCGGAGGTTCACCAATAATGGCTGATGATATTGAGGAAGTTGAAGAAATAACATCAATATGCAGTGCACTTGTAATAAATATAGGAACATTGAATTCAAGGACTGTTGAATCAATGGT
>JAFACY010000169.1 GCA_023425285.1 Bacillota bacterium | reverse complement strand
ATTCATGGTTATATAAATATTTCCGGATCTCTCCGCGTATAAAATTCTATTTCCAGTTCATGCTTATGTCTTAAATAACTTTCATCATCGAAATACTTTGCTTCAACAGGACATTTTTTTATACAAGCACAGCACTTGATACATATTCCGGTAATCTTAGTTACATCCTCATAATCGATGCTTCCCATAGGACAGACCTCCGCACATAGCTTGCAGTCAGTGCAGTCCTGGCTTGTTTTAGGTACTACCTTCCTTATATCGACAGGATTTCCGTTCGTATCCTTCGGTTTGTAATAGTCCCTGTAAGGTCTGATCCCCGAAACATTTACTGTGCTGAAATTTCCTTCAAGCAATTTATTACATATTTTATCGGCAAAATCTCTCGAAACCTCCATATCCCGTTCATCGGGTCTATCCTTTGCAAGTATTTTTGAAAATGAATGCTCACCTATGAATGCTCCGCCCGCTATAACCCTGAATCCGTTATCTTCAAGTATATCGCTCAGTTCTATCAATGCATCATCATAGTTTCTGTTGCCGTAGGACACTATAGCAACGGCTGACGCACCGTTACCCCTGACAGTTTTCAAATATTTCAGTAATACGTTAGGCACTCTCCCTGCAATGACAGGAACACCAATAATAACAAGGTCATCCCTGCTAAAGCTCTGCTCAGCCTGCCTGTTATTAATATTGGTGAAATCAATATTATTAACATCATAATTTTTAAATTCATTTTTAATGCTATACGCAATGTTTTTTACAATCTTTTCCGTCGTTCCTGTAGGGCTGAAGTACATTGTGCAAATTTTCATTCTATTTCTCCCGCATTCTTAGTTTATGCCCTTGTATTCACTTTTCAGCATTGAATAAACTATTTGGTCTAAAAATCCTCTCTCAGACTTATAATTTTGTCTCAACACTCCGTCACGGTGAAGTCCGACACCTTCATAAAGCCTGATGCCCACAACATTGTCCGGATACACATCAAGCCAGAACTTGTTGAAATTCAAGTCTTCAAATGTATATTTTATCAGGGCATCCAGAGCCTCCCTGCCGTATCCCCTGCCTTTGACGGTTACAGCAATTCTCCTCAGCTCAAATTTTTCCGACTTATAATCCAGATAATTCAAGGCAAATCCAATCGTCTGATTATCTTCCTTTCTCTTGAATATGAGCAGAAGATAGTCCTTGTCCATAATTTCATTTAAATGCTGTTCATAGGTGCCCTGCCATATAAAATTGCGATTATCCGCATGTTCTTCCATTTCCATTATATCTTTTATATCTTCTTCTCTTGCCCCAACTAATTTTAAATTTGCAGTTTCCATATACTTCCCCCATTTAATTTGATAATTTCATTATACATAGAATTTGCACAGCTTTCAACTTAAAGAATAAATGTTGATTTACATTATTTGTTTCCCTATAAATTATAATAGTGGTATAATCAATACATTGGGAGGTAGATTATGAAAAAGGCAATTTTAATATTTACAATTTTGTTTTTGTTAACTTCATGTACCGACAAGCAAATTAATAATCAAGCTTCGGAAGAACCTGAAGCATCGCCGGAAAATGAAATCTCCGAAGAAATCAAGGAGGAAGAACCAATAAAGGTATCCTCTCTGAAAGATTTCACGACCGAGCAATCAGAAAAAATCAGGATAACGAAAAAAGACGGAGACAGAATTTTATTTGACGATTATTTAGCGTCTGTAGAAATATTATCTGACATAGGGGCGTCTTTTTCGGATAATGACTATAAAACCGTACGTAATTCCAGCAATGCATTGTACTGTGACGGATTTGACGATGGATACAGCAAGGATCTCATAAAGGACAATATATCCGAAATGGAATATATGGCTTTTGATGATTTTTCAAGTCCATATAATATAACTAAAAAAAGCACAAATTTGGTTTTTGATTTTAATGAATATCAGTATGATGTTGCAGATATAGTCTATGGCTATACCGCAGAGGATATTACATTAAACTGCTTCGTAGGAAGGGTTTCAACATCCATCTTTGATGTGATAATTGACCCTGCATATATGTACGGGATGCCTGTTTATCACTCTGGTTTATCTTCCGGTGAATATACCGTAAACGGTATTAAAATAAAAGCCGACACACTTAATTTCACTGTTTCAATTTCAAATGTTCCTGAAATCTCAAGGGATGCATTCAGTAATTTAGGCTCAGACTATGTTTATGCCCAAATTACTTTTGACAATATAGATTGCATCTACGGTATAACCTCAGGCTATACCTCCACAGCCTCAATAAAAAGCTATAAACTGCTTACCGAGGATACGAAAAGAGTGCTGACAAGAGCATTCTTGTTTGATAACACAAAAGACAAGGACCCTGAAATGGTTCAGGTATACAATGCACTCATGTCAAATATGGATATTATAAATAATGATTCAACCTTGGGTATAACTCTGCTGGACTTAGATTTCGATGAAACCCCTGAGGTTCTTGTAACCAGATATTCAACCGATGAGGGTGTGGACTTCGGAAATGTTGATAATGAGGTTGCTGATGTTGATATTTACAGAATAGAAAATGAAAATCTCGTCTACATTGACACTCTTTATAACTATCACACCATCGTATACGAGTTAGGTAATTTTATAGGTTTAAAAACCCTGGAGGACGGAAGCAAGGCATGGTTTAACATGTCCTATAAAAACAGAGATACGGGAATGACCTCTGACACCGACTATCTTTTCACACTGGATGGAAACAAGCTGAAATTCCAGGAAGTGTTCGGCACAGATGGTGACGGAAATTATCGTTACTTCGGAGAACCCATGGTATTTACCAGTGAAACAATAGTACGGGGTGAACTTGGCGAAGAAGCAGTATACAGCTGGGGTGATTACAAGCAAAGATTCGGACCATGGGCAATTGTAGGCATAGCTAAGCAAGATTATTGCGAGGATATGAGAGAAACTTCGTTTAATCTGTACAGTGACTGGCTGTCTCACACCGAGACGTATACTAAATCATATAAGCTGTCATTAACAGACCGCATGATGAGCTACAACATTGCGTATCTGGTTGACTCCTTCTATTTAGGCTCATATAATTCAAGCAAGCAGTATTTTGAATACAGATTTTTAGGTGATTATGCAAAGCCTGTTATATATCTGTACCCGACTGTTACTACAGATGTATCCGTCAAGATTGAGCTTCAAGGACGGTTAGACTGCACATATCCAGAATATAACGACGGTTGGAACGTAACGGCAAATCCGGACGGCACTCTGATTAACAAGGCAGATGGACGTGAATACTCATATTTATATTGGGAAGGCAAGGGCAATGCAATATGGGATTTGTCAAAAGGCTTTGTGGTAAAGGGAGAAGACACAATCAGGTTTTTGCAGGAAAAGCTTGAATATCTGGGATTGACCTCAAGAGAACTGAACGAATTTATTGTATACTGGCTGCCCTTGATGAAGGATAACAAATATAATCTCATAACCTTTCAGACAGATATATATGAAAATAACGCAAGACTGCACATCACTCCCGAGCCAGACAGTATCCTGAGGATATTTATGGCATACAAACCATTGGATAACTACATTGAAATTCCTGAGCAACAGCTCAGTACCTTCACCAGAAACGGTTTTTCCGTTATTGAATGGGGCGGCACAGAAATTAAATAAAAAACAAGGGAGAGACCTCAAAAGTCTTTCCCTTATATATAATAATCTATAAGCTCGTATATCCAATCCTTAAGGTTGCTGAACCTGAAGCCTGATTGCTCTGCTTTATCAATATTTATGCTGTATTCAGCCTCACCATTATAGGGAGCTTCTTCTCCGTTTTCCGATAAGACAGGTACTTTACCGGTTTTGTCCGTAACATATTCTAATATTTCTCTTATCGATACAGTGCCATAGGAGCTCCCGTTAATCGGGCCTGAATAATCTTTATCAGCCAACCAAGCCATAAATTTACCCGCCTCATCAGACCTGATGAAGCCCATCTGACAATCAATATTATCTATATACATCGGAATTTCTTTTACAACATGCTCTACATAAAAATATAATCTTTTCGTGTAATCGTCTTTACCGATAACAAACGGGTATCTGACTGCTATAGCATTTATATGAATGTACGACTGCCACAATGCACACTCTGCCTGTCTCTTAGCTTCATCATACGGAAAATCCGTTCTTGAACACCATATAAGTCTTTTATTAAGAGGTTGAAATTCTTCTTCTGTTATATCCCAATGCTTTTCATAAACCGAAGCGCTGGACATCATAATATATTTGTTGCAATTTATAACATCTAATATGGATTTTACGTCATTTGAGCAATAGGCAAGATTATCATATACAACATCAAAGGATTTTCCCGATAATGCGTTTCTCACACTGTCAGAATCTGTTCTGTCAAAAACAATTCTTGAAACCTTATTTTCATAATCATCCTTTGTAATACCTCTTGTTGCAATTGTTACATTATGTCCCTGTGTCAGCAGCTCTCTGACAAGATAAATCCCGAAATATCTTGTACCGCCCAGTACTAAAATGTTCATAAATTTATATTTCTCCATCAGTCTTATCTTTCCTGTTGCCATATTTCAGAATCAAGGATACCATTATTGATGAGGCAATCAGAGAAACCGTATTTGTTATAAGGAAGGCTCCTCCGCTGCCCTTTAACACAAGATTTACAGCATAAATCTCCATTAGGAAAATCCCGGTAAACATCATGACAAATGTTTTTAAATTTAAATCCTTGGCGGATTTTGTCTTTAGTATCTGAAGTATTTGAGGTATTTGTCCGAAGGACATAATTGCTCCTCCTATAAGCTGTAAAGCATCAAAAAACATATTATTCCTCCTGGTTAATACAATATTTATACCATGCTCAGTTTTTCAACCGCTCGCTCTTCGTTTTCTAAAAAGAATATATCTTTTCCGTTGTTGCACTCATATATAAAATCTCTCAGACTCTTGCTTTCATAAACGGAAAAATCTCCTATAATGGCTATTTTCATCTGATAATTGATATATTTCTGTAATACATCTCCGGCAAGCTTTGTACTGAGCTTGAAAAAATCTTCAGATAATGCTGATTTATCCAATATCATCCTGTCACAATCAGTTTCATACCTCACTGTTGCCATCAAATCCAAGGCTGAATTAACATCCCTTATTAAAATTTCATCATTTTTAACATGTGCAATTTCCACATTATTTTTATTTATAACATCTATGTTC
>JAFACY010000214.1 GCA_023425285.1 Bacillota bacterium | reverse complement strand
CAAGCAGTAAATTTTAAGAAATATTTATAAGATTATATAAGCAGAAATTTATACGAGCTTTGCCCATTCACAAACTGTTCTGTAGAGAGAAGAGCCTAATCCACCGGGTTAAGCCCTTTCTGCTCTCGTCTTCAGGTATGCTCTTATAGCGTAAACTAAAGCCGGGATGAATATAAGTTGAATTATGATGCCGGGGATTCCTGTTACTATTGCTCCTTTTACAAACATTATGGGATTCATTTTGACACCGAATAACCGGACCAATGCGGCTACTGTCAGACCCGCTGCCAATCTTCCTGCAATCATTGAAATGATCAGTGAAGGTATAACCGGCAGGTTGATTTTTTTAGTTGCCAGTGAAGCTGTCAGGGCGTATGTTCCAAGTTCGAAAGCCATTATTACTCCCATTGGGAACATTACGGGCATGCCTGTCAATAGTCCGCTGAGAACGGGTGTTATGACACCTAAAATTACGGCATATTGAGGGGATAATAAAAATCCTCCTATTAATACCGGGATGTGCATGGGTAAAGCGATGGGACCTGTGAGACTGAACATATGAAAAACCATAGGCAGTAATATTCCCGAAGCTAAAAGTAAGCCGCTTAATGTAATTTCTTTTGTCTTATTCATATTTCCTCCATGTAAAATTTTATGTCAATATTCATCATATAAAAATTTTATTTGATTTACAATATATTTTTAAATGTTTCGGAAAAGATATTTAAAAATTTTCATATCATGGGAACAATACTATCCTGAAAGTCGTCTATACTATATAAATATTAAAGGGGGTTTTAATCATGAAAAAAATCAAAGGATTTACAGCTTATTTTTTGGTGCTACTTATGATGGTATCATCATTGATGGCTTTTCCGGGTTATGCTTACGGCAGTACTGCTGTTGAAAAGTTTTCATTCAAAACAGTGGAAGGATATTATCTTTGTGCCGAAAACGGCGGAGGAGATAAATTAACAGCGGACAGAACCGAAATCGGACCTTGGGAAAAGTTTGAGATTGTCGGTTTGTCAAAAGGATATGTTGCGTTAAAAAGCGACAAAGGATATTATTTAAGTGCTTCCGATGATGAAGTAAGTGTTAATGTGAAAAGTACTGAAATCGGAAAAAGAGAAAAGTTTAAGCTTGTTGAATTGGATAATAAAAAGTTTGCTCTTAAAACCTATTATGACAAATATATTTGTGCAGACAACGGCGGCGGTGGAAAAGTAACCGCTGACAGAACGGAAATAGGCAAATGGGAATCCTTCGAGCTTATTAAGAATAAGGAAAGTATTGCTGACGGCAAAAGTACTCTGACAGCCCAGTCAAGTGATAAGGATGTCAAATTTACATGGACCAAAGCAGAAAGTGCAAAACAGATAATTGGATATAACCTTTACAGAGGTACGTCATCAGGTAAACAATCGGATACTCCCGTAACGGATTTCCCCATAGAGGGAACCTCATATACCGATAAAAATATAAAGGCAGATACCAGGTATTACTATGTGGTTAAGCCGGTATACAAGGATAAAACAGTTGGTCCCGTATCCAACGAAGTTGAAGTTATGCTGAAGGCAAGCATAGTCCTGAGTGCTGAGGCAGTGTATAACGGAATTAATTTATCATGGAATAAACCAAAATATTCGAATGACATAGTGGGATATAACATATATAGGGCGACTCGCTCAGGCAAGCAATCGGACACTCCTATAACAGATTTTCCCATAGAGGGAACCTCATATACTGATAAAAATATCGATAACAACCAAACGTATTATTATATATTAAGGGCGGTTTACAAGGATAAGACTCTCGGAGAACCGACCGCTGAGGTTTCGGTTAAATCAAGCTTCGGTAAGACCATTGTTTTGCAGGTAGGCAGCAAGTACATGCATGTCAATGGCAAGAAGGTGGAAATAGATCCGGGTAAGGGAACTGAAGTAGTTATTAAAAATGGCAGGACATTCCTTCCAATCAGAGCGCTTATAGAAAATATGGGCGGTGAAGTAGAATGGGATCAGTGGGAAAGAAAAGTCAGCTTGAATTTAAATAAACATAAAATACATCTTTGGATTGGAAGCAAGACCGCAAAAGTTGACGGAGTAAATAAGGAGACAGACGTGGAGCCGTATATTTCCGATACTAACAGAACTATGCTTCCATTGAGATTCATTATTGAAAATTTTGATTGTGATGTTGACTGGGACGGAACAACAAAGACGGTAACTATTAAAACTAATTAAGTTTCAGGATTCAATCTGAGAGAACGATAATCTACGTTCTCTCTTTATTTTTTACATATCTATTGACTTTGCAACTGCTTTTTTATAATATTAAGCGGGAGAATATGCTTATGAACAAAAATATGGGATATGTAAAAAAAGTTTTTTCCGGTGATATTATCGGATATTTTATGATTTTCGGAGCAGGAGTGCTGTGGGGCACTATAGGTCTGTTTGTAAAAATGTTGAGCGGTATCGGTGCGAGCATCCAGCTTATATCTTTTATGCGTCTGTTTATGGGATTTTGTATTTTGATACCCATCATGCTGTTTACGGGCGGAGTTAAAATATTTAAAATTGATAAGAGCAGTCTTATTCAATGCCTGATGTTAGGTATATTATCACAGGCTATTTTTAATTATTGCTACACAATGAGCATAGAAAGCGTTGGTGTTGCCACAGGTTCCATACTTTTATATACAGCACCTGTGTTTGTGTGCATTATGTCCAAGATATTTTTCAGGGAATATATAAGCAGGGTTAAAATCTTTGCTTTGATTATAAATCTGGCGGGATGCTTTCTGATGGTTACCGGAGGAGATTTATCTGCCTTCCGCATATCTGCCCTCGGTATTTTCTTCGGATTGGCGGCAGCATTTTTATACAGTCTGGTAACGATAATAGGTAAGGCCGTATCAGGCGACGTTCATCCGTTCACGATTGTGTTTTACAGTTTTTTGTTCGGATGGCTTACCCTTGGAATCATTTCTGCGCCATGGCGGGAGATTTCAGGCGGATTCGGATTTAAATTCTGGATATATGCGTTCGGATATGGCATGATACCCACTGTAGGGTCGTACTT
>JAFACY010000119.1 GCA_023425285.1 Bacillota bacterium | reverse complement strand
ATAGAGACTACTCAAATTTATACTCACGTACTGAGGGAAAAGAAACAAGATGCTTTATCGATTTTAAATGATAAGTTTATATAACGAAAAAAGAACCCAACGAGGTTCTTTTATATTTATTATTTTTTGCAATTGGCGAAACATTGGCGAATAATTATTTCAAACACTGTTTTTATTCGCTATAATCGTTCAAATTTCAACCAAAGCGGAGAATGAGGGATTCGAACCCTCGATACGGTTCCCCGTATACACACTTTCCAGGCGTGCTCCTTAAACCACTCGGACAACTCTCCAAAATGCTTTACAGCAAAGGTTATTATAACCTACTGTGTTGAGTATTGTCAATGGGTTTTTGAGTACATCGCAAAAATTGGTAGTGCTATTATAGTATATTTGATGAAAGTATAAAGAAGCCATGCATAAAAAATCTTGCTTATCATCACACGATTAAATCAGAAAGTAATTATAATTCTATACATAATCACATATAAATACATATAGTTGTATTTGAAATAATTTTCTGTTTGTGAATAATTATTTAGTCTTGTCTTTTAACATGCAAAAATTTCTTGCATACCCGTTAGATTGTGTTATATAATGCATATAACATACCATCGCCTCGGCAATGCAAGCGAGCTTGCGCTGCACTCGGCTCAGATATGTTATAATGGTTGAAGGTCTAACATAAAATAATTATGCGTGAGGTAAACAATGAAAAATAAATTTATTTCCAAGAGATATTGGAAGGACCAATCTACGCCCATGGGCAAGGTTGATGAGTTGGCGAAAAATTTTGATGATGTAATTAATTTAAGTCTCGGTGATCCCGACTTAGTAACTCACGACATAATTATCGACAATTCAATGCGTGATGCAAAGCTGGGTCATACAAAGTACACGGATTTCAGAGGAGACCCGGAGTTAAGAAAGGAACTGATCAATTATTATAAGGAAGAATACGACTTACCGGTTGAGGACGAGGAAATATTTATTGTGACAAGCGGCTGCCTTGGGATGTATCTGGCTCTTGAGGCAATACTTGACGACGGTGATGAGGTTATCGTTCAGGCACCTTATTTTACTCCGTATCCTCAGCAGATTCAGCTGGCAAGAGGAATACCGGTTCCTTTGGATACTTATGAGGATGAAGATTTCCAAATTAATATTGAAAGACTTGAGAGCTTAATAAACGAAAGAACAAAGGCCATCATTATTAACTCTCCCAGCAATCCCACAGGAAACACTTTGTCTGTGAAGACTATGGAAGGAATACGAGATATAGCGGTCAAGTATGATTTGCTGGTTATATCGGATGATATTTATACATCCTTCAGCTACAATGAGCCTTTTGTACCTATTGCATCAATTGAAGGAATGAAGGAAAGAACGATTATAATAAACAGCTTTTCTAAAAATTTCACCATGACAGGCTGGCGCATAGGCAACATTATAGCTCCCGATTATATAATCAGAACGATTCAGCAGATAAATGAAAATGTGGTTTTTACGGCTCCTTCTATTTCACAGCGTGGAGCAATTTATGCGCTCAGATACAGAGACACCATTCAGCCGGATATGATAAATGAATATAAGAAAAGAGCATTTTATGCGGCTGAAAGAATTAACAAAATACCAAACATGTCTGTATTGTCTCCAAAGGGAACCTTTTATCTGTTTGTAAATATCAAAAAAACAGGATTAAGCTCAATTGAGGCGAGCGATGTAATTTTAGAGGAAGCACATGTGTTGACCATACCGGGAATTTCTTTCGGCGAATGCGGTGAGGGCTATATAAGGATTGCCTGCACTGTGGGAGTCGATAAATTAAAAGAGGCTTTTGACAGAATAGAAAAAATCAGCATATTTAAACAGGAGGTATAATATGGATAACAAATTAAATGTAAATAAGACAGACAGCAAAAGTGTAATGAAGTTTTTAATTCCCTCATTGATAGGTGTTTTTATTTTTCTCTTTCCTATTCCCTGGAATGGTTCCATCAATATTCCGGTCGGCATTATTTCGGATTGGCTTGCAAATGCTTTAAAGCCTGTTGCCCCAACATTGGTGACAGCCTTTATTCTCATATCTGCAATAGTTACGTTGGTTACAACATTATTTAAACCAAAAGCAATATTAAATAGCAAATTATTAAGCAAGCTTTTTGTTTCAGGTCCTTTTTATCTGGCCGTTAAGATTTTAGGAGCCATATTTGTATTGATGGTTTATACACAGACAGGTCCTGAAATGATTATATCGGGGGATACCGGCGGCACAATGCTGTCATTGCTCCAGACACTGATTGCATGGTTCTTTGCTGCATCATTTTTAATACCATTGTTAATGGATTTCGGAATTATGGAATATACGGGAACATTTATCAGAGATTTTACGCAGCCCTTATTCAAGCTTCCCGGCAGATCAGCAATAGATTTGCTTGCATCATGGGTGGGAAACTGTAATGTGGGAGTTGTTCTGACAACAACACAGTATGAACAGGGATATTATACTGGAAGGGAAGCTATAACCATAGCGTCATGCTTCTCAGCAGTTTCACTTCCATTCTGCCTGGTTATTGCCGCAATGCTCAAGGTTGAACATCTGTTCCTGCCGTTTTATGCAATATTGGTAATAACCGGAGTAATAAGTGTAATTATAATGACGAGAATACCTCCGCTGAGCAGATATCCCAACGAATACTATGCTCCCGTGGGAAAACAGGTGAACGAGGTTGTCCCCGAAGGAATAACAAAAAATCAGTGGGCTTTGCAGCTGGCAGTGGCAAAGGCACAGACTGCCCCTGATTTTAAGGGTGTAATGTACAAGGGCGTTGACATGTTTTTAGGAATAGTTTTTTCTCTTACACCCATAGTTATATCCTTTGGAACAATTGCTCTCATATTGGCAACATATACGCCTATATTTGACTGGCTGTCCATACCATTCGGATACTATCTGAATTTCTTGGGACTGGAGGATGCATTTGCTGCAGCACCTGCAACTATAGTAGGATTTGTTGATATGTTCATACCTGCCATACTGGCTGCAAATGTGGCTTCTCTGAAAACCAGATTTGTAATCGGTGTACTTTCGTTGGTTCAGATTATTTATATAACAGAGGTTGGCACTCTTATAATAACATCCAAGATGCCGATTGATTTCAAAGGAATATTGGCAATATTTTTGGAAAAAACTATTATTGCAATACCAATCATAGTACTTCTTACAAATTTATTCGGAATTGCATAATCCTCAGACGGAGATTACAATGGAAAATAAAACAATAGTTAAAATGTCCGAAATCGTAGGCAAAGATTATGTAATTACAGATTCAGAGAAAAAAGCGTCTTATTTCTACGATGAGGTTGAATATATTATGCGTCCCGAGGCAAATAAAAGCTCGATTGTCGTCAAGCCAAAAAACACCGCCGAAATTTCAGAGATCATGAAGTATGCAAATGGGAACAACCTGACTGTGGTTGTCAGAGGCGGAGGAACCGGTCTGACCGGAGCATGCACTCCCACAAAGGAAAGCATAATTTTGTCAACAGAAAGACTTAAAAAAATCGTGGAAATTGACACAGATAACATGGTTGCCGTACTTGAAGCAGGTGTAACATTGTTTGAGCTTGTGGAAGAATTGGAAAAGTATGATGGCATAGGCTTTCCGGTTCATCCTGGAGACGAAGGTGCACAGATGGGCGGTATGGCAGTTACAAATGCAGGCGGCGCGAGAGCCGTAAGGCACGGAGTAATGAGAAGGCACATACAGGGCATGGAGGTTGTGCTCCCCAACGGAGAAATACTGGAGCTGGGCGGCAAGCTCATAAAAAATAACGCAGGCTACAATCTGATGCATATGATAATAGGCAGCGAGGGTACGCTGGCAGTGGTTACAAAAATCATACTGAAAATTTATCCCATGGATAAGTATTCGGCAACCATCATAGCACCCTTTGAAGGTTTTGACGATGCGGCAAGAGCCGTCATGGATATTTTAAAAAGCGGCATAACACCTCTGGCAGTTGAATATATGGATAAGCGTCTTTTTGTGGACACGGCAAAAATGCTCGGAAGCCGCTGGCAGGCTGAAAAGGGAAATGCCGACCTGATGATTATCGTATCGGAAAAAACAGAAGACTTGCTTTATGAAGCATGCAGCGTAATAAATGATATCTGTGAGAAAAACAACGGCTATGAAACTCTGTTTGCAGGCAAGAAAAGCGAGCAGGATGAGCTTCTTCGCATAAGAAGTCAGCACTACGAGCTCATAAAGGATGAAATTGGTCTTTCCTTTGACACTGCAGTTCCTGTGGCGGATATGCCGGCATATCTGAGAGAATTGAAGGAGCTGGCAAAGGAATATAATACAACGACAAATATAGTTGCTCACATAGCGGATGGAAATATTCACAGCGACATACTGCTTGTTGACGGAAAAATGCCCGTATATGCGGAGGAGCTGAAGGAAAAAATATTTAAAGCATGCTTTAAATATAACGGAACAATAACAGGAGAGCACGGCATAGGTAAGCTGAGAGTGGATGAGCTTAAGCTTCAGAAATCAGAAACCGAGCTGAATCTCATGAAAGGCATAAAATGTGTATTTGACCCGAAAAACATATTAAATCCGGGAACGGTTATTGAAATATAGCCCTTGAGGTTGCACAGTCCTGCCGTTTTATTTAATTGAATAATTTGCATTTAATTCAATAAATAATCAAAATATTTTTAATCCATCATGCAATACTAATTGTATATTTTATTTTCAAAGGCATCCTACAATTAATTACGGCAAAATAAAAACAACAAGGAGTACGTATGAATCAGCAGATAGCAAAATTGACAGAAGAACAAGAAAAAAAGATTAAAAAGATGGAAACTGAATTGGGTTGTGTATTAGTTGCTTATCAAACGAAAAATCCTCCAGGTGCCGGAGAAATAAAGTAAAATTTAAGCCCTGCGTATTCAAATAGCTCGCAGGGCTCTTTTGTTTATATTATGCCGAACATCATAAATCCTATGGTGTTTATGGAAAAGTTTGCGCACATGTGCACAATCCATGAATTGAATATATTGTTATAGCCGTCGTTCAGGCGATTAAAGAATAATCCCGTTACAAACAGACCCGTTATAAACAAAGCATAAATTATTATGTTAAACCAGTTGGCAAGTATGGACACATGGTAGATGGAAAATGCAAGAGCACTGATTATGTATGTATACCTTTTTGATAAAAATCTCCCAAGTGTAATAAATCCGAAGCCTCTGAAAAACAATTCCTCCAGCAGGGAATTTATAAACGAAATATAAAGTGAAACGAAAAGAAAATTATCTCTGTTGACATTCAGGTTGTTTTCAAGATTCATGGCAATATTGTCTAAATCAATGAACCCTTTTAGGATGAAATAGCCTGCCTGTATGAGCAGATAAACACCCAGACCCAGTGCAACAGCAAATTTTATTTGTTTCTTATCCTTTATCTCAAAATATTCCTTAAAATTTACTTCCTTGTCAAAGGCACAATAAATTAAAGGCAGCCCTGCAAATATGATTATTTTGTATAGGGATTTGATTATATATACAGGCCTTACCATTGTTTCCACCAGGTACATCAATATACATGCAGCAACAATTACACCTGATATTGCTATCCTTCTTTTATAATTATCCATAGCCTCATTAATACTTACTATCTTTCAGTACCCAAGAAAAACAGTGCCAAAGCTCCCTGTCCCGTATGTGATCCTATTACGGGACCGATGTAGTTGATTACAACCTCTTTTATATTAAATTTTTCTTTGATTAAATTGCTTAAATATTCCGCATCCTCCAGACAATCTGCATGAGTTATAAAGACCGACTGGCCCTCGGGATTTGTACACGTTGCTTCCATGCGCTCCACTAATGCTTGTATGGATTTCTTTCTGCCTCTGACGTTTGTTACGGGCACCAAGTGTCCTCCGTTATCAACATGCAGTATGGGCTTAACACCGAGAGCAGTTCCTATGGTGGCAGTCATTGCATTTATTCTGCCTCCGCGCTTCAGATGGTTTAAGTCATCCACGGTGAACCAATGGCATAAATGAAGCTTGTTGTCTGAAACCCACTGTATTACTTCATCGAGACTTTTACCCTCCTGCTTCATTTTAGCAGCATAATAAACCAGCAAGCCTTCACCCAATGATGCAGCAAGAGTATCGATGCATTCTATCCTTGCATCCTTGTATTTCTCCAGCACCTCTTCTCTTGCTATCTGTGAAGACCCGTATGTACCGCTGAGCGCTGATGAAAACCCAAAATATAATATATCATTTCCCTCTTCTATCAATGAAGCAAAGCAATTTTCAAATGTTTTTGAGTTTATCAGAGTGGTGGTTGCGCGTTCACCATTTTTAATCCTTTCATAGAACTCCTTTATTCCCAATTGTTTGTCATGATTATCTGCTTCATTTTCAAAGCTATAGCTTAAAGGAATTACCGTCAAATTATATTCTTCTATAATATTATCAGGTAAATCTGCCGTAGAATCTGTTACGATAACATAATTTTTCATAATCTCAACTTCCCTTCTATTTAAAGCTTACATTTATTTAATTTTAGCATATTTTTACATCGTTTACAACACATAATAACGGGGCATACTGACTGTGATTAAAAATAAATTTTGAGGGTATTAATATAATTAAGAAAATAACCTTTTTAATACAGGAGGATTGAAATGATGAATATAGCTATAATTTTAGGCAGCACAAAGCCGGGAAGAAACGGAGAAGCCGTTGCCAAGTGGGTATATGATATAGCAAGCAAAAGAAATGACGCACAATTTGAATTAGTTGATGTGGCTGAATATAATCTGCCTCTTTATGACGAGCCGTATCCTGCGATGATGCAGCAATATCAGAAAGAACATACAAAAAAATGGTCACAGAAAATAAATGAATTTGACGGTTACATATTTGTAACTGCAGAATATAATCACAGCGTACCGGGTGCATTGAAAAATGCCATCGATTATCTTAATATTGAATGGAAAAACAAAGCTGCCGGCTTTGTCAGCTACGGCAGTGCAGGCGGTGCCCGTGCGGCAGAGCATTTAAGACAAATAGCAGGTGAGCTTCATATGGCTGATGTAAGAGCTCAGGTTATGTTAAGCTTATTTACTGATTTTATAAACATGAGCGAATTCAAGCCGGATCCGCGCCATGAGAATGAAGTAAATGAAATGTTAAATCAGGTTATATCATGGAGTAATGCATTAAAGGTATTAAGGTAAGGAATATAAAAAAATTGAGTCAATGGTAAATTGGCTCAATTTTTTTTTACTGATGGAAGTTTAAATACAATTCATAAAGCTCGTCCATATGTTTTGAAACCGAATCTATAATGTGCGGATCAAAATGTCTGCCTCTTTCTTCAATAATTTTATTTATACTTTCTTCAAATGAATATGCTTCTTTATATGGTCTTTTACTTGTTAAGGCATCAAACACATCCGCAACGGCCACAATTCTTGCACTTAGCGGAATTTCGTACCCTTTCCGTTTATAAGGATATCCGGAGCCGTCCCACCATTCGTGATGCCCTTCCACTATTTCAATTCCCATTTTGAACATACTGTATTTCTGTTTTTCTATATTACTTTCGGCAGTTCTTAAAACGTCGGCTCCATATGTCACATGCTTTTTCATCTCATTAAATTCTTCTTCGGTCAATTTCCCGGGTTTTAAAAGTATGCCGTCCTTGATCCCTACCTTGCCTATGTCATGCATAGGACTGAACCTCTCGATTCCTTTTAAAAACGGAACTGTGAGCTGGTCACAATACAATCTGTCATGCAGCAGAAATTCCGTTATTTTTACGGAATAAGCCGCCATTCTGTCAAGATGCTCTGCTGTTTCTTCATCCCGTGCCTCTGCCATCTTGGTTAATGCAAGCAATGTGGAATACAGCATTTCATCTATGAATATGTTTTTGTTCAGGCATATTGCAATGCTGTTTGACAATGTCACTAAAAATTCAATATGGTTTTCATTATATGCATTTCTCCTGATATTGGAGAAAAATATTATTCCTATAGGCTTATCATGAACCTTTAACGGTAATGTAATGGAAGATTTTATTCCGAATTGCAGTAAGAGTTTATTATAATCAACATCCTTATTGACGGTGTATTCTTCTAAATCGTTAATAATTCGCGGACAGCAGTATTTTACGATATTTTCCATACTTGTTTTGCTGACTTCTGCTCTTATACCCACAAGCTTTTTGGGAAGCTCCTCCAACTGCACATCCGAAATTCCATATGAAGCCTCCAGCACCTTACCGTCATCCTTCAACAGTGCGATACCGATATGATTGTATGGTATAAATTCCGAAAACGTTGAATATATGTAGTTTAATATACCCTCAAACGAAACATCCTGATTCATGTTCTCAATCAAATTAATCAGCTTGTTCAGCTTATTAAATCCTAAATTGATTTCATCAAATACCGGAGCTATAACTTGTCCTTTGTATGTCCCTATACTTCTTATTTTATTGAATAAGTCATTAACAGGGTCTGTCAGATAATTGTAAATTTTTTTATCGATATTCTCCATGTCTGTTCCTTTAATGCTTTTTATTGAAATTAAAAAAATAAAATAATGAGCAAAGCTCATACTGAACATTAATCGGCAGAATTCTTAAAAAAGTAAGGGTTAAAAAAAGATTCTTCGTTATAATATATCGAAGAATCTTTCAAATTAACCAATTGCTATATCTTTTACTACCTCACTTGCTATTATCAGTCCTGCCACGGAGGGGACAAATGATACGCTGCCCGGGATGGCTCTTCTGTGGGTGCATTTCCTTGTCGTACCCGGGGGATATACACAATTATCCTTGCAGCTTATGCTGTCTTCATCTATGGGTGTCAACGGTTTTTCCTTTGAGTAAACTACCTTTAATTTTTTAATGCCTCTTTTTTTGAGTTCATGTCTCATGACCTTTGCCAGCGGGTCCATGGATGTCTTATATATATCCGCAACCTCAAGCATGGTCGGATTCAATTTGTTTCCCGCACCCATGCTGCTGATGATGGGCACACCGGCTGCCTTGGCTCTCACTATAAGCTCGATTTTTGCAGAAACGGTATCTATAGCATCGACTACGTAATCATATCCTGACAAATCAAACTGATCTGCATTTTCAGGCAAATAAAAGCATGCATGTGTTTCGACCGTTGCCTTGGGATTTATATCCGCAATTCTTTCAGCCATTACATCCACCTTTTTCTTACCTATCGTTTTTCTTGTGGCTATGAGCTGTCTGTTGATATTGGTCAGGCACACCTTGTCATCATCAAACAGCGTAAAGCTTCCCACTCCGCATCTTGCCAGAGCCTCCACGACAAATGTTCCGACTCCGCCTATGCCAAACACTGCCACTCTTGCATTTTTTAATTTATCCATTGCTTCCTTGCCTAACAGAAGCTGTGTCCTTGAAAATTCATTTAACATATCATCACCAATTTTTACAAACATCAATCCACTGCTTTGAATTTGATACCTTCTCCAGTTCATCCAGGGTCAGCTCA
>JAFACY010000101.1 GCA_023425285.1 Bacillota bacterium | reverse complement strand
TCCAAGCTGAGTTCTGAAAAACCAGTTCAGAATTGTAAATATTGCTGCTATGATTATAATAAGCGCGGCGATTTTGTATCCTTTCCCAGGAAATATCTGCTCCGCATAGGTAAAAACGCTTGTTTTATTGAGCAGCGGTATATTTGCCTTACCACCCATTACGGTAAGGTTGATGGAATATAATCCCGTCATGGTAAGTATACCTGACAGTATGGGCTGTATTCCCATCTTTGTCTGAAGCAATGCGGTGATGATTCCCGCAAGTGCTCCCGCTGCAATTGCCGTTACAAGCCCCAGCATGGGACTACCTGAAAATGTGAACACCGCCGAAGCCGCCGCCCCTAAGACAAAGCTTCCGTCCACGGTTAAATCAGCAACGTTCAATATTCTGAATGATATATATGTTCCGAATGCCAGGAGCGAATAGACCAGCCCCAGCTCTATCGCTCCTATAAATGATGTCAAGCTCAATTTGTACCTCCCATGTTACTCAATACTCTTATTCTATTATCTGAATCTCCTTCAGCATATCCTCCGGAATTTCTATGCCCAGAGCTTTTGCCGTCGTTGTGTTTACCATTTTTGAATATTGGTTTATAATTTCAACAGGATTGTCGGAAATTTTCTCTCCGTCCAGGATTCTTTTTGCCATCGCTGCAGTCTGTCTTCCCAGAACCTTGTAATCAATACCCACTGTCGCAAAGCCTCCGTCCTTTACCATTGAGTCCGCTCCCGTATAAACAGGGATACCTGCATTTATCGCTTCCTGTGACAGTACTGACATTGCAACTGCAATCGTGTTGTCATTCGCTACGAATATTGCATCGACCTTGCTTGCCAGCGACTGTGCCGTCTGCTGAAGCTCACCTGAATTTGCGATGTTTGCTTCGATGTATTTAATTCCGTTTGCATCACAGAAGGCCTTTGCTCTTTCTATACCTGATACGGAGTTAACCTCTCCCGGATTGTATATAAAGCCGTAGGTTTCAATCTCCGGTGTAAGCTCAGCAGCAAGCCTGAATATGTCCTCCACTGCGATTGCATTTGATACTCCCGTTATGTTCCCTTCCGTCTTGTCCATATCCTCAACCAGACCTGCCTTCACCGGATAGCTCACCGCCGCAAACACTATGGGTATTTCTCTTGTTGCGGCCAGTGCCGATTGTGCCGCACCTGTTGCTATAGGAATTATCATATCAACATTTTCTCCCACGAACTGATTTACGATGGTGTTTACATTCGTAGGGTCGTTTTGTGCGTCCTTGTAAATTATTTCAACCTTATCCTTCATTCCTGCTTCTTCTAACCCGATGATTACATATTCTCTTATTTCGTCCAAAGACGGATGGTTTTGTCCCTGCACTATTCCTATTTTAAATTTTTTCTCTCCTCCGGAAGCCCCATTGTCATTTGCCTTCTGTGAACATCCAGTCACAGATGCTAATAATACTGATACTAATGTTAAAACTGCAATAATTCTTTTCATTTTCTTCTCCTGATTTTTTTATTTACAAAAACACAGTCTCATGCACCAATTTATCTGCTCCCTACGGTCGCATAAATTGGGAATTCGTTGCATATGACCTACCGCCGTTTTTCAAGAAAAAACACTCTGAAAAACGGGGTTAGGGCAACAAAAAAAATCCCGTCCTACACAAAGGACAGGATAACCTGCGGTACCACCTTAATTGACTGAAAAAATCAATCCACTTTAACAAAAATGCAATCACATTTTCTGCCCGTAACGTAGGCATACGTTTCAGATACTTGAGTGTTAACCCGTTCACCTCACCCTCGGCGATCCATTTGTCTGTACTGCGTTCTGCCGGGTTCTCATCCACCCCAACTCTCTGTAAGTGCACATATCAGTTTAATCTTCGCTTCAACGGTTTGTTTTTGTATTATTGTTATGCAGTTTACCACCTGTATTTATCTTTGTCAACAATTAATTTTGACTCAGGTACCCTTATGCGCATTTAACATATTATAAGACAGGAGGGATATGAATGAATAAATATTGCTATAGTGCGATAATCGGCACAAAGAAATATGAGAGGACATTTAAGTATAATGATATAGATATGCTGATACTATCAATCAAATATCCGATAGTAAACATAAAATATAATCCATATGCCGAATGGCTTATTAACAGTAAAATAACTATGAAAGTCAACGACTTTATAAGACTTGCAGATTATATGTATGAACAGGCTGTTGATTCATATCATGATTCGCAGAAAAATGATATTCCATTTAATACTTTTGGTCTCTACATGGACTACAATGTAACATATAATCAGAATTGCTTTTTAAGTATTTATTTTGACAATCATGAATATACCGGAGGTGCCCACGGAGGTACCATAAGGAGTTCAGAGACCTGGGAATTGTGCAGCGGCATGCAAATACCTCTATACAGTCTTTTTAAGCCGGGCATCGATTACAAGCTTTTACTTACCGGAGAAATAATGAAGCAGGCAGAATCCTATTCACGACAAAACCCTGGCATGTATTTTGAAGAATATAAAAGCCTGATAATTAAAAATTTTAATGAACAAAGTTACTATCTTACATCTGAAGGACTGAAAATTTACTACCAGCAATATGATATCGGAGCTTATGTCATAGGAATTGTTGAATT
Source organism: Bacillota bacterium (assembly GCA_023425285.1). Classification (GTDB taxonomy): domain Bacteria; phylum Bacillota; class Clostridia; order Tissierellales; family Sedimentibacteraceae; genus Sedimentibacter. The sequence goes on along the minus strand of JAFACY010000101.1, from coordinate 9,873 downwards.
TACAATGCCGTATGAGACAATAGGATGGCATCCCGAATGCTGATCAGAAGAAAACGGAGATATTCTTCTTTAATTATATCTCCGTTGCACGCGTCTATTTTGCATCTATATTTTTTCTTATGTTTTATCTTGCCAAAAGTGAGGTATATATTATAAAGTTAAAATGTAGGACTATTATGGAGGTGCAAATTTTGAATGAATTTTATAAAAATACTTTTATTAAACAAAAATTAATGCGAACAGTACTTATATCTTTAATTCCGATTATTATTTTTTCTACATATCTTTTTGGTTTAAGAGTCCTTATTCTCCTTGCAGCAGTTGCTGTCACGGGAACTGCCGCCGAATATCTGTGGGAAAAGCATTACGGCAACAAGGCATCCGAAGCGGTATTTGTTTCGTGCCTTTTATATACACTGACACTGCCCGCATCCACCCCTGTATGGATTGCAGTTACAGGTATACTTTTCGGGCTTCTCTTCGGCAAGCTCTTTTTCGGCGGATTCGGGAAAAATGTTTTTAATCCCGCATTGGTGGGAAGAATTTTTATATATGTGAATTTCCCTGAACCGATGACAAATTCCTGGAACAGTGTGGCAACCGCACTGCCCGGCGGATTCGGTACATACATCACCGAACACATAGATGCCGTATCTTCAGCAACACCTATGATTATGTACAATAACACGGGAGAACTTTTTGACATCAAATCCCTTATACTTGGTACAGTACCCGGTGCAATAGGAGAAACTGCCAAGCTGCTCATAATACTGGCAGCAATTTATTTAATATACAAAAAAACTGCCTCATGGGAAATCATGATCAGTACGATAATAGGATATATCGCTGCAAGTGCGGTGTTTTATCTTTTTAAATTACCTGTACTGAATCCTTTTTACGGAATAATGATGGGTGGATTTTTATTCGGAACCGTATTTATGGCAACAGACCCCATAAGTGCACCAAAAACCAGGACAGCCAAATGGATTTACGGAATAATTATCGGAGTGGTTACGCTGTTGATCAGATCTCTTTCCCTCTTTAACGGCGGTATGATGTTTGCGATTCTCATCGGCAACACCTTTGCCCCCATAATCGATTACTTTGTGAAGGAAAGCGCGGCAAAAAAGAAAAGCAGGACGGAGGTAATTTCATGAAAAATTCATTATATTACCCTATTTTATTTATGATAGCGGTGACGGTGGTATTTATCGCAGTCCTTGCGTCAATTAACTACATTCTGACCGACACCATAGCATTCAATCAGGAAAGCGAGCTGAGGCAAAAAATACTTTATATTTTTGATGCGCTGCCTGAAAGTGATGACCCGCTGGAAATCAAACGTACATTTGACGACAAGGTAAAGGAAAAAGATATTAACGGTGTAGAAGTATATGTCCTCTTTGAAAACAATGAGGAAACAGCTTATGCCGTTCCCATAAACGGACCCGGTCTCTGGGGCTCAATAAATGCTTACGTAGGACTCAACAAGGACTACACAAAAATTATAGGCATTGAATTTATAACTCAATCCGAAACTCCCGGACTTGGAGGCAGGATATCGGAGGATGCATACAAGAATCAGTTCAGAAGCATTAATATCGAAGGCGTCACCGACGGAAATTACATCATATCGTCTCCACAGGCAGGAAGTAATGTGGATGCCATAGCTGGCGCAACACAAACCTCGGCTGCCGTTGTAAGGATGATAAACGAAGATCTGAATACATTTTTTGAAGCTGCGGGGGTGAGAAGATGATAAAAAAGTCTGAGGTTAAAAAAATATTCAGAAAAGGAATTTTTACGGAAAACCCCGTGTTTGTACAGGTTATCGGCATATGCTCCGCATTAGCGGTAACAAACCTCATGATGAACTCCTTAATCATGGGGATAGCACTTTCGCTTGTAACCGCTTTTTCATGCCTTACCGTATCACTTTTAAAATCATATACTCCCAAGCACATACGCATGATGGTACAGGTGCTGATAATTTCAGCTTTTGTAATTATCGTAGATATTTATCTGAAGGCATACATGCCTGATATGAGCAAGGCCTTGGGACCATACGTGGGATTGATTATAACAAACTGCATCATAATGGGACGGGCTGAGGGCTTTGCGCAATCCAATCCACCTGTTATGTCTTTTCTGGACGGCATTGCTTCCGGACTGGGCTATACCATGGTTTTAATGATGATATCATCGGTCAGGGAAATATTAGGCTTTGGTTCGGTGTTCGGATTTCAGATACTGCCGGAAGCAATCACCAGATGGACTCTCATGGTAATGCCTCCATCCGCATTTTTTATACTTGCATGCCTCATGTGGGCTGCAAATAACAGAAGACTAAAACTTGAAAGAAAAGGAGCTGAGAAAAAATGATAGAAGTTAATCCGATTGTAATACTTATTGCAGCAATATTTACAAGCAACATGATTTTCTCAAATTTCCTCGGAATGTGCTCCTTCATAGCCGTTTCAAAGGAAATTCCCACGGCAATAGGGCTGGGTATTTCCGTAACGATGGTTATGACCGTAACAACAATATTGAACTACATAGTTTATTGGACAATACTCGTGAGATTTAATCTGGAATATCTGATGTTTATAATATTTATCCTGATTATAGCCGCATTCGTTCAATTACTGGAAATGGTGCTGGAACGTTATCTGCCAACATTGTACTACTCACTGGGTATATTCTTGCCTTTGATAACTGTAAACTGTGCTATACTTGGTGTTTCTCTGTTTATGGTAACGAGACAGTACGACTTCATGCAGACATTGGGCTATGCCGTAGGCTCCGGTATAGGATGGATGCTTGCCATCACCGCAATGGCGGGAATACGGTCAAGATTAAACGAGAAATCCATACCCGAGGGGCTGAGAGGCACACCAATCACCTTGATTATAACGGGCATCATGGCGCTTGCATTCATAGGCTTCAGCGGCATGGTTCAAATCCAGTAGGAGGCGGCAATGAATACGATACTGACAACAATATTTATTGTTACATGCATTACGGCCATACTTGCCGCACTGCTGACCATATCAAATAAAACCATCGGTAATTACGGTGAGGTAACCCTCACCATAAACGATGACAAGGAATATACCGTACAGGGCGGCAACACTCTGCTGGACACCCTCAGATCCGAAAGTATCTTCATACCCTCCGCATGCGGCGGCAAGGGCTCCTGCGGCTACTGCAAGGCAAAGGTGCTGGAAGGAGGAGGTCCTGTTCTTGCAACGGAAAAACCCCTGCTCACACCTGAGGAGCTCAATGACAATGTGAGACTGACCTGCCAGTGCAAGGTAAAGCAAAATATAAAAATACAAATCCCTGAGGAGCTGTTCAATGTAAAGGAATATGCCGTTCACGTAGAAAAAATGGAACAGCTCACATCCACAATAAAGCTTTTGCGATTTAATTTCGGCGATGAAGAAATATCATTTAAGCCGGGACAGTATGTACAGCTCAAGGCTCCTGCCTATGAAGGCAATGAGGAAGAGGTGTACAGAGCGTACTCCGTTGCATCATCGGTAAATGACACCCATGCCGTTGAGCTTCTCATCGGCTTTACGGGAGGTATTGCAACCACATATGTACATCATCATCTGAGAGAAGGAGACTCCGCACACGTCAACGGACCTTACGGAGATTTCTACTACCACGATGATGACGGTGGACCAATCATACTTGCGGGAGCAGGAACGGGAATGGCACCAATCATGTCAATTCTCCAGTACATGGCGGATAATGATATAAAGCGAAAGGCTGTATTCTTCTTCGGCGCAAGAACCATGGACGATTTGTTTTTACTGGATAAGCTGAAAATGCTTGAAGAAAAGCTCCATGACTTTAAGTTTGTACCGACTCTTTCAAGAGAAGAATCCCCCGAATGGAAGGGAGAAAAGGGAAGAGTTCCGGCAGCTATAGATAAATATATAGATAGCGGAGGAAACTATACTGCATACCTCTGCGGCAGCCCTGAAATGATCGACTCCATAGTGGAAGCACTGCTTAAAAAGGATATACCTATAGAAAAAATATATTATGACAAATTTTAAACAAATATATTTTCAGCCTGACAATTGTTAATAAATGTTAATAATTGTCAGGAATGGTTGTAGGGTGCCAATATTTGAGATATACTTGCCTTAAACAACACAATTCTTCGAAAGGAGAAATATATGGATAAGCTGCTCAAATCAATTGCTCAGAGGTTACACCTCTCATTACGAAAAAAAAATAACGATTCACAGCCCCTCATTGAACTGCGCAGGCAGCTTGATGTAATGCAAAAAAGTGAGCAAAGCCTTCGTATCACTCTTTTAAGTATAGGCGATGGTGTCATCGTCACCGATAATGAAGCACGCATTACATTTCTGAATCCTTCGGCACAGGAGCTGGTCGGCCGGACACTGGAACAAGCTATGGGCAGGACGTTTTCGGAAATATTTCATATTTACAACAGTGTGACCAACGAGATTGCAGATGATATCGTGCAGACGGTATTGAAAGCGAAGCGCAAGGTAAATCTTGCCAACAATATGGTGCTTGTCAGACCTGACGGAACACACCGCCATATCAGCGACAGTGCCGCACCCATATACGATAGCCAGGGAAATATCACAGGTGTTGTTCTTGTTTTCAGCGATGTGACCGAGAAATACGAACTCCAGCAACGTCTACGCATCTCTGAGGAACAGTATCGTTCTACATTTGAACAAGCCATAATAGGTATGGCGCACATAGATCCAAACGGACGGTTTCTGCGCATAAATAATGCATTGTGTAAAATCCTGAAATACAGTACAGAGGAGCTTCTGTCTCTCAGCATAGAACAAATTGTATATCCTGATGATGCAAGACTCGTTAGGGATACAATGACCAGACTGATTGAAAATGATATATACACTTCGGATGTACCGCGCCGCTTTTTACGCAGTGACGGCAATATAGCGTGGCTTTCCCTTTCGTCTTCTGTCATACGAAACAGCAAGGGAGAACCCCTCTACGTAGTTTCCTCAGTACAGGATATTACTGAAAAGAAGAGAGCAGAGGAGCAACTCCTTCAAAGTGAGCAGCGTTTAAAGCGTGCACAGGAGCTTTCTCATACGGGAAACTGGGAAATTGACCTTGCAAAAATGCAGATGTGGGCTTCCGATGAAGCATTCAGGATATATGGTTATAAAATAAAAGCAGATAATCAGCTTCCCTTATCCGTAGCGCAAAGTGCCGTAATTCCCGAGCATCGCGGTTTTATGGACAATACTCTGGAACGACTTTTGAAATACAATGATCCCTACGATATTGAATTTTCCATAATTCGGTCTTCTGACGGAGTCAAGCGTGAATTACATTCAATGGCCATAGCCGAGCGTGATGCAGACGGAAAACCCCTGCGCGTAATCGGTGTGCTTCAGGATATAACCGACAGGAAAAAACTCATGGAGGAATACAGTAAGGCTCTTGCCACAACGATGGACGGCTTTTGGTTATGTGACAAGAACGTTCGTATTGTACTCGTAAATGATGCCATGTGCTCCATGCTCGGCTATAACCGCAATGAAATCATAGGGATGCATGTACGCAGCTTTGAGGCTCATCTGGATGCGGAAGGAATGCGTGCGCAAAGGAAGAATATGCTCATTTCAGGTGCAGACAGGTTTGAAACACGGATGAGGCGTAAGGACGGAAGCATACTTGACGTTGAGGTTTCTCTGAGCTATATCCAAAGCTCCGAATCCACCTGTGCATTTATACGGGATATCACCGAGCGCAAGCTCAGAGAAAGACATATACGCTATCTGAGTTATCATGATGCATTGACAGGGCTTTACAACCGTGCATTTTTTGAGGACGAATGTACGCGTCTATACGACAGCAAATTAATTCCGGTAACGATAATGATCGGAGATATAAACGGTCTGAAGCTCACCAACGACGTATTTGGTCATGCTCAAGGTGATAAGTTGCTATGCGCCATCGCAAAAATACTTTCCGACTGCGCAGGACCCGAAGATATCGTGTTTCGTATAGGAGGAGACGAGTTTTGTATTTTGATGCCCGGTAAGGGATCAGATGAAGCAAAGGCTCTTTACGAGCGGATACAGCTTGCCTGCGGACATGAAACGGTGCATTTCGATGACGGAAATGAAATGCATCCAAGTGTGGCTTTAGGTTATGCCACACGATGGACAGAAGAACGCAGCTTCAATGAAGCTTTCAAAGAAGCCGAAGATGCCATGTACAAGCGCAAACTGTTAGAACGCAAGAGCTTGCACAGCACGGTCATTTCTTCCATTCGCATGACCATGTATGAAAAAAGCCGTGAAACCCGTGAGCATGCGGATCGTCTCACCGAAATGGCATGCAGTCTGGGTCGGAAGCTGGAATTGGATGACACACAGCTTTCAGAGCTTGAGCTTTTATGTTCCCTGCATGACCTGGGAAAGATTGGCATTGCCGAGCACATCCTTGAAAAGCAGGGTGCACTCACCGAGGAAGAATGGTTTGAAATGCGAAAGCATCCTGAGATTGGATACCGCATAGCTCAGGCTTCTCCGGAGCTTATGAGTATTTCCGAGGGAATCCTTTGCCATCATGAGCGCTGGGACGGCAAGGGCTATCCGCAAGGTCTCACGGAAAACAACATACCGCTTTTAGCACGCATACTCAGCGTTGTTGACAGCTTTGACGCCATGACGTACGACCGGGTGTATCACCGTGCAATTTCACACGAAGAGGCTCTTGCTGAAATAGAAGCATGCGCCGGAAGTCAGTTTGATCCTGAAATTGCTGTCTTGTTCGTAGATATGATGCGGGTCTGAATTATTCTTTATAAAATACAGGACATCATAAATTTTAATTTTAAATTTATGATGTCCTGTAGGATCATAATTTATTTTTTTTTGCAAAATCAATTAATTTCTCTTTGTCATTTTCCAACTTTTCTTCTATCACAAAATGTAAAATATCATTTAAAAATACACCTATTTCCCTGCCCCTTGCCAAGCCTGCTTCTATTAAATCATCACCGTTAATTGCCAATGATTTCAGCTCGTATACTTCGTTGTTCTCTATAATTTCATCTATCATTTTTTTTGAATTTTTAATAATTATAATTTCATTGGCAATATTGTCGGCCAATGCCACAGCAGTCTTGAAATTTAACAACAGCATTAAATTGTCATGTCCGAATTTATTCAATTGCTTTTTTAATATGATTTTATCGGCTTCAATCATTTCATTTACATTGCTGCTTAACAATCCTGCTGTGCTGATTGTTGCATTATCATATTTTAAGGCCTTTAATACAGCCTCCGTACTGTTTGTATAAAGCAGCAGCAACGCTAATCTTACTGCTTGATTGTCCGCAAAGCACATGGATTTCAACGCATGCTCCCATTCCGTATTTGTGTATTTTTTTATTTCGGGAATGAACACCTCTGTCACATCTCTGTAATTATGTAAAATATTTAAAAATCTATTTCCGCAGATGAGCTTGATAAGCTCTGTGTTTATTCTTTCTCTGGAAATATTTTTGAGCAGTTCCTTGTTTTTATGTATGCTGTCCGAGGTTTCGTCGTCTATGCTGAAATTTAACACAGAAGCAAGGCGCAGAGCCCTCAGAATCCTGAGTCCGTCCTCATTAAATCTTTCGTCCGGATTTCCCACACACCTTATTACCTTGTTCTGCAAGTCCTTAATCCCTTCAAACAAATCCACAATTCCGTTATCATTGTATGCGAGAGCATTTATGGTAAAATCTCTCCGCTTTAAATCGTGGTATACATCATTGGTGAACTCAACATTGTCGGGACGCCTGTTGTCAGTATATTTGCCGTCAATCCTGTAAGTGGTAACCTCAAGCTGGGCACCGTCAATCAGCACCGTAACAGTACCGTGCTTAAGCCCCGTATTAATAGTTCTGTATTCATTAAAGCAGCTCAAAATTTCATCAGGCTTAGCCGATGTGGTTATATCCCAATCGTGAGGAACCGTCCCCATCAGGCTGTCTCTGACGCAGCCGCCCACGATATATGCTTCATAACCCTTTGTCTTTAAAATATTCAATGCCCTTTCAACCTCTGCAGGCATGTTTATCCGTACATCCATGATTTACCGCCATTTACCTTTTTATATAATTATACCCTGTGTTGAAATGAATTCAAGATGTTTTTTAATACTTGTACTACATTTGTAAATACTTCGTTATGTCATCCTGAGCGCAGCGATGGATCTCAGTATTTCAAAGTCTGAGATTCCTCGCTAACACTCGGAATGACAAATATTTTATATACCCATCTTCTGTCTCTTTGACATTATGTGAGCTTCTATACCGTTAGCGGCTTCGATAGGATCATCCCCCACTGCCACCTTTCCGCCTGTGAGACCTTCCACATCCTCGGTGAGAAGCTTAACCAAATTAGGAGCTCCTGTTATAAACGGCGTAGGAGACAAATGTGTGTAGCAGCCGTAAGCAACCGCAAACAAACCGTCTATGGTAGCCTTCTGCTCCATCCACTCGGGTGCAGTAACGGCAATAGGTAAATCGGAGATATCGGCGTCAAGGTGATCTGCCAGGGCTGTTACCAGCATTGATATCCTCCCCGTATCGGTACACGTTCCGAAGCTGAGAACCGGAGGTATACCCAATGCTTTGCACACTTCCTTCAATCCGCTTCCTGCCATTTCAACTGCATCCATGTTGCATAGACCCGCAACCTCCAGACCGTGATTGCCGCATCCTCCTGCAACAACAAGTATATCCCTCTTGATTAACTGCTTCGTAATATTAACCGTATTCCAGTCATGAGGACCATTTCGCAGAGTTGCACAGTTTGCCAGTGCCACAATGCCTTTTAATTTTCCTTTTACGATAACATCTACCAACGCATTTAAATCACTGTTGATTGCCTTTAAAACCGCTTCCGTTGAAAATCCCGCTATTGCCTTTGTTATGTACTTGGGCACCATGGGCTTGATTTTTCCGTGTCGTTTCTTAAAGTTTTCTATTGCGATACTTATACACTTCTCAGCCATCTCATCGGCTTCTGCCGGATAATACGGCATCTTGTGCTCCGCTCCGGGCACACCGATAATCGTGCTTACGCTTATCAAAGCAACCTGATACTTTTCCGCGTATTGATCTATGGCCGGAGGTGAACAATTTTCTTCCATTACCAGCGCATCCACAGTTCCCGTTGCAAGGAACGGTTCAATAGCAAGCCAGTTTCCCATCAGCCCCACAAACACATCATCGGTCTCAAATCTCTGGAGCATCTCCTGTCCGGTTTCAATTGAACCGACTATGTGAATTCCCTTTGCTCCCGCTTTTCTTGCCATTTCCTGATACTCGGGCTTTCTTGCTTTTTGCAGTGCGGCAACTCCTATCCACGGCTGATGACCGTTAAATGCAATATTAACGTAATCAGGATCCATTATTCCCAAATCCACTTCAACCTCATGAGGCATCGGCGTTCCGAATAAAATATCCTGTGTCATTTCCAATCCGATCTGAGCTGTGTAAATAGTTGACAGCCCTAAGCAAAGTGCTTTTTTTGCCAGTGACACATAGTCTCCGTCCACATTGGTCAGACAGCTTGCTATGCAGTTTTCCACCTCGTGCTGAACACCTGTTGGATAAATATTTAAATCCTTCCACAGCTTCTTTCTTTTCTTCGGCGCAAAGGCTTCAACCATTACACTTTCACAATTCGGTGATATTTTCATTTCCATGTCAAGAAGCTCAGCCAGTTGTATTGCCATCTGATTTAAATCCTGATCAGTGCTTATGCCGGTTTTTTCGCACATCCATTTCAGCTTTCCGGCATCCGTAATTTTAAACGGTGTCTTTCCTTCTGC
>JAFACY010000030.1 GCA_023425285.1 Bacillota bacterium | reverse complement strand
TACTACCCGCTGACCTTCCTTGACGTAGATTTTAGCAACCGTTCCTGACAACGGAGCCAATACGTTTGTTTCCATCTTCATTGCCTCTAAGATGGCAATCGGCTGCCCTGCCTCAACCTTATCTCCTTGCTTTATAAGAATCTTGTAAACATTGCCGGGGATGTTTGCACCGATTTCGTATTGATTACCCGTATCTGCCATAACAACCTCAACTGCAGCGCTTTTTAGGTTTACAGCATTTTTGTCCTTTACGGTTATTACTCTTCTGTTTCCGTTGACCTCAAATACCAGATCCTTTGTGCCGTCCTGGTTGGACTTGATTTCAACGAGCTTGATGCTCAGCTTCTTACCTTCGGCAATTTTAACACCGCAGGTTTCGCCTTCTTCCAGACCGTGGAAGAATATATCACTGCCCATCAACCTTAAATTTCCCTCTTCTTTAATTTTTTTCAGATAATCCTCAAACACCTTCGGATACAATGCGTAGCTCAGGGCTTCCTCATCGGTTCCTTCTATATTATACTTTTCTGTGAGCATTTTTTTGATTGCATCAAAATCTTCAGGTGGCAGCAATTCACCCGGTCTGCACTTGATTGGTTCCTTGCCCTTTAAAATCAATTTGCTCAAATCTTCGGGGAATCCGCCCTCAGGCTGACCCATCATACCTTCAAAATACGATACGATCGAATCCGGAAAATCCATATCCTTTGCCTTACCATAAATATTTTCCGGTGACAATTCATTCTGAACCATGAATATTGCCATATCTCCGACTGCCTTTGATGAAGGTGTAACCTTTACTATATCTCCCAGCATTTCGTTGACTGTTTTAAACATTTCCTTAACGTCTTCAAATCTGTGACCAAGTCCGAAGCTTTCAACCTGAGGCTTCAGATTTGAATATTGACCTCCGGGTATTTCGTATTTGTATATTTCAGCTGTGCCTGTTTTTAATCCTGATTCAAATTTACTGTAAACAGGTCTTACAGCCTCCCAGTAGTCAGAGATTTTCTGCATATCATCCAGATCAATGCAGGTGTCTCTTTCCGTATTGTTCATGGCAGCTATAACCGAATTCAAAGGCGGCTGACTTGTTAAGCCCGCCATGGAATTAAAGGCAGTATCAACTATATCCACTCCCGCATTTGCGGCAGCATAGACGGTTACGACACCGTTTCCGCTTGTGTCGTGTGTATGCAGATGAACAGGTATGGTCAGTTCATTTTTCAAGGCTCGTATAAGCTTATCTGCTGCCATTGGCTTTAACAATGCAGACATATCCTTGATGGCTAATATATGAGCACCCTTCTTTTCAAGCTTCTTAGCCAGATCGACATAATATTTGAGTGAATATTTATCTCTTTTTTCATCTAATATATCACCGGTGTAGCATATGCTCGCTTCCACTATTTTATTTTGGTTCAATACCTCATCTATTGCAACCTCCATACCTTCAATCCAGTTTAAGGAGTCGAATATACGGTATACATCGATGCCCTTTCTTGCCGATGCTTTTACAAATTCCCTGATGACATTGTCGGGATAATTCTTATAGCCTACGGCATTTGCTCCTCTCAGAAGCATCTGGAACAACACATTCGGGATTTTTTCTCTCAGTGTGCTTAATCTTTCCCATGGATCTTCCTTTAAAAATCTGTATGCAACATCAAATGTAGCCCCTCCCCACATTTCTATGGAGAATAACTCGCTTGCAAGCTCAGACATGGCCGGTGCTATTTTTTCCATATCAATTGTTCTCACACGTGTTGCCATCAGGGACTGATGTGCATCACGCATGGTTGTGTCAGTCAACAGGAGCTTCTTCTGATTTAAAACATATTTTGAAACTTCTTCAGGTCCTTTTGAATCCAACAGCTGCTTAAGACCGGGCTTAGCCACGGCATTCTTTGTGTCCGGAACTCTCGGTACGTTAAATTGAGGCTTAACACCCTTCGTTTCATTTACAACTATGTTGCCTATATAATTTAAAAGCTTCAGCTCCTTGTCTTCTCCGCCTCTCACATTTAAAAGGGACGGATTGTCCGCAATAAATCCTGTGTCGCATTGACCGTTTTTAAATGTTTCATGGTTCAATACATTGAGCAGAAATCCTATGTTTGTTTTAACTCCGTGGATTTTCAGTTCCTTTAAAGCTCTCGTATTTTTGCTTATGGCATCATTGAATGTCCTGCCGTGTGATATAACCTTTACCAGCAGACTGTCATAATAGGGGCTTATAACCGCTCCTGTGAATCCGTTTCCGCCGTCAAGGCGTATGCCGAAGCCGGAGCCGCTTCTGTACACATCAATTTTCCCCGTATCGGGAGCAAAATTATTTGACGGGTCTTCAGTCGTTACTCTGCACTGAATGGCATAACCGCTTTGCTTTATGTCTTCCTGAGATTGTATGTTGATTTCGGGAGAGCTTAATTTGTATCCCTGAGCAATTAAAATCTGTGCCTGTACTAAATCAATCCCCGTAACCATTTCTGTAACGGTGTGTTCAACCTGAATCCTCGGGTTCATTTCTATAAAATAATGCTTGCCGTCTTTATCTACCAGAAATTCCAAGGTTCCGGCATTTCTGTAGTTAACTGCCTTCGCAATTTTAAGTGCATCCTGACAAATTGCTTCTCTCTGCTCAGAGCTTATTGACAATGCAGGAGTAAATTCAACAACCTTCTGGTGTCTCCTCTGGATTGAACAGTCTCTTTCAAACAAATGAACTATATTGCCGTAATTATCTCCGAGAACCTGCACCTCTATATGCTTCGGTCTGTCCAGATATTTTTCTATAAATATATCATCGATGCCGAAGGCTTTTTTAGCCTCGCTTTGAGCACTTCTGAATTCTCTTATTAAATCATCCTCACGCCACGCGATGCGCATGCCTCTTCCGCCGCCGCCTGCCGATGCCTTAAGGATAACGGGATATCCGCAAAAATCAGCAAATTTCCTCGCATCATCTTCCGACTTGACAGCTTCTTCAACACCTGGGATGGTGGGAACTCCCACAGAATTTGCAACAATTTTAGATTTTATTTTGTCTCCTAATTTACCCATCATAATGTGGTCGGGTCCGATAAATACTATCCCTTCTTCTTCACATTTACGTGCAAACTCAACATTTTCGGATAAAAATCCGTATCCGGGATGAATAGCGTCAACACCCTTAGATTTTGCCAGGCTTATTATTTCATCTATGGCTAAGTATGCGTCAACAGGCTTTTTATTTTCACCTATTTTATAGGATTCGTCAGCCTTTGTTCTGAAAAGTGAATTTTTATCCTCTTCAGAGTATATTGCTACACTTCTTATACCTAATTCTTCGCATGCTCTGCAAACTCTGATAGCTATTTCGCCGCGATTAGCTATCAGGACTCTTTTAAAATTTGTCATGTCGTCCTCCAATCCGCTAAAAAATATACATTTAAAAAACTCTATAGGAAACAGTCTAACATTATTTAATAATTTTTTCAATCAATTTATTTAATAAAATTAAATTTAAGTATAAAAAACTTTATTTTCTTTATTTTGATTAACAAAGCAATTTCCTTAATCGTTTTCCCCTTTTTTTCAATAGGCTTATTTGTATTATTCGGTATTAATACGTTTTTAATACATAAACAGAGGAATGCATCAAATCTGTTTGTTCACTGCCGTTCACACAGATTTGGCATTCTGTGTATTTGACCTACCGCCATTTTTCTCTCCCTTCGGTCGTAAAAATGGGGTTAGGGCATAAAAAAACAATCTGCTTTATTTGCACAGATTGTTTTTTTCTTCCATATTTCCATATACTTTTCCATTTCCCGGGAAATTCCGACAATTAATTAAATGCTGCTGAACCTTCAAGATGCTCTACATCATTGTAAAAAATTTCTTTGATTTCATCATTATCATCAACATCAAAGCAGGACAGACTGCAATTGCTCACTACCGTACCCATCCAGTCGTTGTGTATTTTAAGCTTTCTTATATATGATTCAATGCATTTTATAGTTCCGCCGTGGGCAACAATCAAGACTTTTTTGCCTCTGCATTTTCCGATAACTTCTTTAAACGCATTTTGCACTCTTTCATAAAACTGAAATAAGCTTTCACCGTTAGGATATCCGTATTTGAACGGGTCGCTTTTTATTTTATCGATTACGGCTCCGTGGCCTTCCATTATTTCATCCCAGCTCATCCCTTCAAAATCACCAAGATTTATTTCTTTGAAACCGTCATGAGTTTCTATGTCTATTTGTTTACTTCCTCTCACAATTTCTGCGGTGCGATACGCCCTTTTCAACGGACTTGCCACTATGCAGTCCAAATCAATATCTCCAATTCTGTCTGACAAAAGCTCGGCAGCCATTACTCCCTTATCTGTCAGCTCGGAATCCTTATGTCCCTGGAATCTTCTCAGCTTGTTCCATTCCGTCTCACCATGCCTGGTCAAATATATTCTCGTCATGTATATCTCCTTACATCTTTTATTTTCTATCATTCACCCATTGTTCTCAAATTGTTACATAAGCCCTACAAATATCGGCACCAATACCGTCACCGACAGTGAGATTATTACTCCGCTTATAAAGGATATTACGGCTAATTCCTGGCTTGTATTTTTTGTTATGATGGGCAGACCCGTATCCATACTTATTGCGGCGCCTGTGGCTATCGTCTCTAAATATCCTATGTGCCTGGCTACGGCAGGTATAAATATAAAAGCAAGTATTTCTCTGAAAACATTGGTTAAAAATGCAATCGTGCCAAGCTCAGCCGAAACCGGTGTTATTATGATTGCCGATAAGGTATACCACGACATGCCCGAAGCAACAGCCAGAGAGCCGAATAAATTCATTTTAAATATTATGCTGCAAATTATACCGCCAAACAAGCTTCCCGCTATTGTAGCTGCAGGTATTACAAGTACTTTAAGACCCGCTTGCCTCAGGTTTGAAAAAATCTCCTTGTTGCTTCCCAGATCAATGCCTACAAAAAACAGCAGGAGGCATAATCCTATGTCCATCAACAATCCTGTATGCTCATACACTTCCTGAGGAATTATAAAAAGCCCGCTGAGTACTCCCAACGCTAACGCTGCCAATATTTTTTTAGTCATTGCCGCCTCCTGTGATCCTTTTATCGGAGAACAGCTTCTTTCTTGATAAATATACAAAAAGAATGCTGAATGCTATGGTAGTAACGGCAAATACGGCTGCTGTCAAACCTATTTGCCCTATTGATGAAAGCACCTGCTCGTCCATTCCTACTCTTACACCCATTACATATATCAAACCAAACAATATAACAGCCTGAATGCCGGATATTTTTTTCATCAGATTGTTATGGATTAATCCCTTGCTGCTTAAAAACCATCCGACTGCCAGCAATCCAAAATACATTAAAATTCTTAGTGCCATGACTCCCCCTGTCTGTTACGGTCTCACACCGCCGTTTAACCAATCAACAAATTGATTTTCAGTTATTATCTGAATATTTAATTCTTTTGCTTTTTTATTTTTGGACGAATTGGACAGATTGTCATTGTTTATGAGATAATCCGTTTTTGAAGTAACCGAGCCTGTAACCTTACCGCCTCTTTCTTCTATTGTGTCCTTTAATTCGTCTCTGTTTTTAAATTGTTCAACCGAACCGGTTATTACAAATGTCAGACCTTCAAACAACTGAGCTGTATTACTTTCTTCGGCTTTTTCTATCTCAACCTCGTCAAGCAGATCTCTTACGATTTTTTTATTTTTATCACTGCCGAAAAAGTCCGCGTATGCTTCCGCCATTACGTTTCCTATGCCCGATATTTCAAGCAATTCTTCACAGGTTGCATTTTGTATCTTTTCCCAGTCATCATTGAATTTCCTGCATATCAATTTGGCATTTGAAACCCCGATATTGGGTATGCCCAGGCTGTATAGCAGTCTTGAAGCAGTTGTGTTTCTTGCCTTATTGACCGATTGTACGAGATTGTTAAATGATTTTTCTCCGAAGCCCTCCATATTGACAATTTCATCCTTGAAGCTTTCAATATGGAATATATCACTCAGCTCTTTAACCAATCCCTTTGAAATAAGCTTTTCTATTGTTGCCTCTGACAATCCCTCTATGTTGATTGCATCCCTGCTCACAAAATGAGTGAAGGATTTTATATGCTTTGCCATGCACTCGTCATTTATACAGTACAAGGTTTTAATGTCATTATCATTCTCGATTATGGTTTCTCCTCCGCATACGGGACAGCTGTGAGGGATTTCCACGTTGTTGCTTCTCGTCAGATTGTCGGATATCTGCGGTATAATCATGTTTGCCTTATAAACGCTTACGGTATCACCTATACCAAGCTCCAGATTTTCCAATATGCTCAGATTATGAACACTGGCACGGCTTACTGTCGTACCCTCAAGCTCAACAGGCTCGAAAATTGCTATGGGATTTATAAGTCCTGTCCTTGATGCACTCCATTCGATTTCCAAGAGCTTTGTTTCCTTAATTTCATCTCTCCATTTGAATGCGATGGAATCTCTCGGGAATTTGGATGTTGCTCCCAATGATTCACCGTATGAAATGTTATCGTACATCAGAACCAGCCCGTCCGACGGCAGTTCGTTACCTGCAACTCTTTCTTCAAAATACTTTACCGTATCCTGCAAATCTGATGAACTGACCTTTTTGTACTCCACAACTCCGAAGCCCTGATTCTTAAGCCAGATTAACTGTTCTTCCCTTGAATTTTTGAAATCTACACCGTCAGCCTTCACAACTGAAAAAGCATAAAATCTTACATTTCTTTCGGCAGTAATCTTGTTGTTAAGCTGCCTTACGGACCCGCTGCACAGGTTGCGGGGATTTTTATATTTTGCTTCAATATCTGTAATCTCACTGTTGATTTTTTCAAAATCTGGATAGCTTATAACTGCTTCGCCTCTTAAAACCAGGCTTCCCCTGAAGCTGATATTAAGCGGAACGTTGATGAATACCTTCGCATTGTTTGTTATAACCTCCCCAACCTCACCGTTGCCTCTGGTGACCGCTTTGACAAGCTTTCCGTCCAGATACGTCATAACAATAGTCAGACCGTCAAGCTTCCATGAAAGAATCCCCTCATTATCTCCAAGCCATTGCTGCAGCGCTTCTACATCCTTAGTCTTATCCAGAGAAAGCATCTGCTTTTCATGCTTTTCCTTAGGTAAATTTGACAAAAGCTCGTAGCCCACATTGATGGTGGGACTGTTAGACAATGTCACATTGGTTTCCTTCTCCAGCTCAACCAGCTCATCGTAAAGAGCATCATATTCAAAATTGGACATAATTTCTCGGTTTTCCTGATAATATGCCTTGTTTGCTTCATTTAACAGCTTAATTTTTTCCTTCATCAACAGAAGCTTATCTTCCATAGCTACCTCTTATAATTTTTCTATTTATATCTTCTCTATAGGAGCATACTCCAAATTGAGGTTTTTTATACCCTTGCTTTCAAATGCAATGACCACAGTCTTTGAGTCGCCGTCGTCCTTTATCTGGACTACGGTTCCCACTCCCCATGATTTGTGCATTATCTTGTCACCGGGAACAATTTTATCCGATTTCAACTTAGGCTTTTCTTTTTCTACATCAAAACCGCCTTTAAAGAAACTGCTTTTTACAAAGGTAGGCATTTTTTTGATGTTTTCTTCTAAGCTTTCTATTTTCTTAGCTGCAAATGACTCCGGATTTATATCCTCTATGCATTCTTCGGGTAGTTCCTTCAAAAACCGTGATTTAAGCTTTGTTTCATG
>JAFACY010000266.1 GCA_023425285.1 Bacillota bacterium | reverse complement strand
TTCAATGTTATATCTTATTGCAATCGCATAATGAGTAGGGTTTCGTATAATGACATCTGCCTGCGGAACCTGCTGCATCATTCTTCTCATGGAGATTGCTCTTTGTTTTTCTTTGATCTTACCTTTTACCTGCGGATCTCCTTCCAACTGCTTGTACTCTTCTTTTACCTCCTGCTTGGACATCTTGATATTTTTTTCATATTCCCACCAGGAATATAAAAAGTCAAAGCCGGATATTGCGACGAAAGCTATAATAACACTTTTAACAATCGACATTATTGTTGAAAACATGAATCCTACGCCGGTCATTAAGTCTACCGAAACCAGTTTCGGCACCTGTAAAAGTTCCTTTATTATGGTGTTATATATCAAAGATCCTAATATTATTATTTTGATGATATTTTTTACTACCTCTACCACTGAACGCAACGAAAACATTTTTTTTATTCCTGTCAGAGGATTTAATTTGGAAAGTTTAAATTTTATATTTTCTTTGGTGATTAAAAATTTAGTTTGTGCTCCAGTGAATATTATTGCCGCCATCATTACAGCAACCATCAGCAGCCCCACAGAAGAAAAGATAGTATAGGTTATATCCTTAAACATCTGTACTAAAAATACATCATTAAGGCTGTGTGTTGTAGTCATGAGCAATATATATTTACTGAACACATATGTTGTGTTTCTGTATATGTACGGAGCTGAAAATTCCAATATATAAAACGAAACCGCAATAACTCCTACAGTAACAACATCCTTGCTTTGAAATACATTTCCTTTTTTTCTTTCATCCCGCCTTTTTTTGGGGGAGGCTTTCTCGGTTTTATCTTCGCCTGCCATAGCAATCCTTTTTCTTTTACGTTATTAATGCGCTTAAACTGCTTTCTATTGTATCAAACATTAAACTGACCGTATGATCTATGAATGTTGTAAATGTCGGAACAAGCAATATTATTAACAAAAATCCCACAATGAGCTTCAGCTGTATATTTACCGAGAACACCTGTATCTGAGGTATTGCCTTCATCAATATACCAACTCCTGATTCTAATATAACCTGCACCGCAATTATTGGCATTGACAGCTTTAAGGACAGCACCAGTATCTGTTGAAACAGCTCAACCATGTTATAAAACAAATCTTGCGGAATCGTAAAGCTTCCTATTCCGATTAATTTACATGATGTTATAAATATATGTATCAATGTGATATGACCGTTTGCGACGAAAAATACTAAGATTAATATAGCGTTCAGATAACTTCCCATGACACCCATGGAAACATTGCTGCTTGGGTCGTAAATCTTTGACATAGACATACCTATCTGCATTCCCACTACTTCGCCGCTTATAACAACTGTACTGAAAAACAAGTTTATTACGTATCCGATTAAAAATCCGACGAATATTTCCTTTGTAATCAACAGGGCATATTCTATTACCGTATTTATTATTATATCTCCTTCAGGAGGCAGCAGCCCGTAGACTGTGACCGTTAAAAATAAGCTCATACCTATCTTCAATGTAGCAGGGAGGTTTCCTCTCCCGAATATCTGGTTAAAAAACACACATCCGCTCATTCTTGCCAATATTAATAAAAAATACGTTAAATCTCCTGAGAAGTTCATTTACAGTCCTTTCTGTCATCCTGTGAGTTTTAGCTGACGTTCGGAATGACATGAAACTAATAAAATGTGATCATTAAATCGAATATATAGAGCGTAAAGTCTGACATTACTTCCATCATCCACGATCCGAGAGCTATCAACATCAGTGCCGTAACTAAAAGCTTCGGTACAAATGTCAGAGTCTGTTCATGTATCTGAGTGGCGGCCTGAAAAACCGCTATTATCAAGCCAATTGCCAGGCTCAGCAACAACAAAGGAAGTGCTATTTTTATGGCGGCTGCCGAAGCTGCCTGCATTACCTGCATAACCTGCGAAATACTCATACTTAGCTCCTACCTTAAAAATTAAACGTAGTTATTAATGTTTTAAATAGCAGTGACCATCCATCCACAACCACAAACAACAATATTTTAAAGGGCATTGATATCATTACAGGCGGCAGCATCATCATTCCCATGGAC
This sequence comes from Bacillota bacterium, assembly GCA_023425285.1. Lineage (GTDB taxonomy): Bacteria > Bacillota > Clostridia > Tissierellales > Sedimentibacteraceae > Sedimentibacter. The sequence goes on along the minus strand of JAFACY010000266.1, from coordinate 4,522 downwards.
ATTAGCACACTTGAAACAATTAAATCTATAACCAAAAACGGAATGAACAATAAAAATCCTATTATGAATGCTCTTTTCAACTCACTGGTTACAAAGGACGGAATAACTACAGTCAAGGGCAGATCATTTACACTTTGTGCACTTGCTAATGTCGTATCGTTTGACATATCAACAAACATTTTCAATTCATCATTGCCCGTCTGCTTAAGCATCCAGACCTTGATGGGACCCGAAGCCCTCTCATAAAATTCCTGCTGCGTAATTTCTTCATTCTTGTATGGCTGATATGCTTCCGTGTTTATTTCATTTATGACAGGTGACATAATAAACAAGGTCAAAAACAATGCTATTCCTATCATTACCTGATTGGGCGGTGTTTGCTGAAGACCCATAGCATTTTTTAAAAATGACAGTACAATCACCACTCTGGTAAAAGCCGTCATCATTATGAGTATTGACGGAAGCAGTGTAAGCACTGTAAGCATTACAAGAATTTCTATGGTTTCGGCAGCATTACCGTTAATATCCATATTGATGACGCCGCCGTATACCGTCTGAGAATTCATAAACATGAATATCATCATCATAATATGAATCTTTACTGATTTAATTTTATTGATCATTTTCAGCTTTTTATCAGACATTCGTCTACCTTTTTAAGAATTTATTGAGTATATTATTGAACTCCACATTATTTTCCGGCTTTATGTCGGGAATGGGCTGGAAATCATCCAGCTCCTTAATAATTTTAATGCTTCTTTCAGTAATGCTTAATACATAGTACTTATTACATATTTCTGCTATAGCCAAAAACTTATTTTGTCCAAGCATTATTTTATCCACGATGTTTATATATTTAGACTTCATCGTCAGACTTGTCCTAGTCGAAAGCCACTTTGTGGAATAATATGTAAGGAACAGTACAAGCACTATACCTATTAATGAAAATAAAAGCGATAATATATCCTTGATATTAATCAGCTCCTAACCAAGTATGCCTTGAACTGTTTTCAGAACTCTTTCTGCCTTGAAAGGCTTAACTATAAAATCCTTTGCTCCGTTTCTTATTGCTTCAACTACCATGGATTCTTGTCCCATAGCAGAACACATTACTATTTTTGCGGCAGGATCCATTTCCTTTATTTCCTTTAAGGCCTCCAAACCATTTTTGTTCGGCATTGTAATATCCATCAGTATCAGATCCGGTTTCTCTTCTTTATATGACTTTACTGCCACTTCTCCGTCCGCAGCTTCTATTATGTTTTCATAACCGCTTTTTAACAGAGTATCCTTTATCATCATTCTCATAAATGCCGCATCATCAACTATCATTATTTTTTTATCCATTTTTTCCTCCACCTAAGTCCCTTATAATGTTAACTTTATGATTTCTTCTTTTTTTATAATTTCAACTATTCTTACACCGAAATTGTCATTAACTACTACAACCTCGCCCTTGGCGATTAATTGACCGTTAACGATAATATCGACCAATGCACCTGCCTGTTTGTCAAGCTCTACGATTGTACCTTGTGCAAACCCTAATATATCTTTAATCTGTCTTTTTGATTTGCCTATTTCAACACTGATTTCCAACGGAACTGACATTATCAATTCAAGGTTTGCCCTTTGCTCTTCGGAAAGTATGTCATCTTCATCATCAAATGTATCATATTCCATCGGTCTTACGCTGACCGGAGCTTGTTGTTTTTTCTTACTCTTAACTTTTTTGGGAGCACTTTTTACAGGCTTAACCCTTACCTCAGGTTCTTCTTCATATTCCTCGTCTTCCTCATCTTCGTCATATTCTTCGATTTCTGTATCATCTGATACTGTACTCTCTTCCGCATCATCTGTTTCGTGAGCATTCGTAGATTCAGCACCCTTTAAAAAGCTTGATACAATTTCTCTTGCCAGAGCAACGGGTATTACATTTATGAACTGACTCTCAACGCTTCCTTCAATGAACAACTCAAAAGCTACTGCAACTATAACGTCTTCGTCATTAAAATATTTGTTTTTAAATTCCGTTTTATCGTCAATTTCGTATGCCACAGGCGTTGATATATTTATTGAACTGCCAAGAAAGTCGGATAATGCCGTAGCAGCCGAACCCATCATCTGATTCATAACCTCACATATGGCACTTGTGTTTATTTCATCCATTACGAATTCTTCTTCCGGTATGGATTGTCCCAACAATATTTCTATTATTGTCTTTGCGTCAGTTCTTTTCCATATCATTAAATTGACGCCGTTTAAGCCTTCAACGTAGTTTATTTCGACACCTATTGCAGGCTCCAGATTTTCATAACTGACCTCACCGGCACTTAATACGTTCACCTTCGGTACAGTTATTTCAACTCGTTTACCTAACAGGGAGGAAAGTGAGGTAGCTGAAGAACCCAGACTTATGTTCATTACTTCCCCTATTACATCCCGTTCCATATTTGAAAAAATATTTTCATTCAACATAGATTGCTCCTCATTAATGTGTAATTTTATTTATCTTTATAACACCTTTATTTTTTCTTGTACCCCATTTACCTTCGAACCACTTTTTACCGTCAACATTTATGTCAATATCCTTGTTAATATTTCTGTCAAGTATTATCAGATCCCCTGTCTGCATATTCAGAACATCCTGAAGAGTTGCCTGAGCCTTTCCGAGTACTCCCGTGACTGTGAGCTCAGAGGATTTGATTGACCCCATTATCGCCGTTCTTTGCTCTTCCCTGCTTTGATCCGATTTTTTAATATTTTTTGAATAATTGCTTGCTTTCTTTAATATTTCCTCCAATATACTGGAGGGAATACATAAATTTATCTTACCGGTAGATTGGTTCACTGAAACATTTAAAACTACTATTACTACGGTGTCATTATAGTTAATTGACTGGATAAATCTTGAGTTAGTCTCTATTTTTGCAAGGTCCGTTTCAATTTCGATTGTACTTTCCCAATTAGACCCCATGTGCTTCACAAGCTGCTTCATCATATTGCCAAGTAGAGAAAGTTCTATGTCCGTATAATCTCTGTCATGCTCATATTCTTCACCAGTACCTCCCAATAATCTGTCTATTATAACAAAAGAAAGGGGTTTAGATACTTCCATGAGAATCTGACTGTCCGCAATTGTATTGTCCGGATACTTTACATCTATAAGACCCATCAATACGTAATCATCCAATGCATTGTTGTATTCATGAAATATACTTTCCTCAACCTGCTCCACCGTTACATCACACATCAGCCTCAGCATTGAGGTAAGTCTTGAAGTAACCATTCTGCAGTAGTTCTCATAAATACCCTTCAACAGCTTTATGGTTTCTTTGGTGATTTTTTTAGGACTTCTGAAGTCATATTCTTTTATCTTTTTATCATTTGCTTCAAGCTCTTGTATATTTACGTCTCCGCTGCTCAAATTATTGAGCAGCTCATCTATCTGGCTCTGAGATAATATTTCTGCCATATCTTTGCCTCATTCCATCTTTTTTGCTAATCGATAATTGTTGTTTGCTGAAAATTTGTATTTTCCGAATTAACAGGCTTCTTATTTATGGTATCCTGTATGAGTTTTGTGTAGCTGATAGGATGTCCCTTCCTGCTGATGTAAATTTCAACTCTGCGGTTTTTTGCTCTTCCCTCCGGAGTGCTGTTATCCGCTATGGGACTGTACAACCCATATCCTATAGCGAGGTATTTTGCGGGACTTATAACTTCCTTGTTTTCCAGATACTTCAAAACAACATTTGCTCTGTCTGTAGAAAGAGACCTGTCTATATCCGTTTTGTCGTATTCAACCTCTGCAGTATGACCTGCTATTATAACCTCTTCCACATACTTGTCTACTATTTGCAGACCATCCGCCAAAACATCCATAATTTCTCTGCCCTTTATTTCTAAAATGTCACTGTATCCTCGAAAGGTTACTGAATCTGAAAATCGTATAAACACGTATTCTTCACTTTTCTGCAGCTCAACCTGACCTTCCAGATTATTTTCATCAATATAGTGCCTCAGCATGGTATACAATTGATCAAGATCCCCTTCTTCTTCTTCAGAAATAGGTTCAGCTTCAGGAGGTTTATCTTCTGATTCACTTGATTCTTCCATTTGCTGATATGCAGCCGGATTCATCTGCTTAGTGAACGATTCAACAATACTTGCATATTTTTGTGCATCAATTGTTGACATAGCGTAGAGCATTATGAAAAATGTTAAAAGCAGAGTTACCATATCACTGTATGTTTCCATCCAACTGGCGCCGCCGCCGCCGGAACCATTTTTTTTCTTCCTAGCCATAATTTCCCCTACTTACTTTTTATATTTAAGCCTTTGCTTTTCTCCCGAGTCCTCTTTTTGGTTTTTTGCCCGTGCTTTCTTCGTCATTTGTCATCGACGTCAATCCTCTTTCATTATACGTAATGTACGAGTTCAATTTTTCTCTTATGTATTTAGGATTTTCACCTGACTGTATGGATAAAACACCTTCCATTATAAGCTCCTTTGCAACAAGCTC
>JAFACY010000204.1 GCA_023425285.1 Bacillota bacterium | reverse complement strand
TCATCGACGTCAATCCTCTTTCATTATACGTAATGTACGAGTTCAATTTTTCTCTTATGTATTTAGGATTTTCACCTGACTGTATGGATAAAACACCTTCCATTATAAGCTCCTTTGCAACAAGCTCTTCATCATGCTTAGCCTTCAGCCTGTTGGATATGGGCGCGCATATCATATTCGTGAGAACTGAACCGTAAAAGGTTGTTAGCAATGCAACTGCCATACCTTTTCCGAGAGCCTCTGCCCCGCCGTCAGCACTCATGTTGGCAAGCATGTTTATAAGTCCTATAAGTGTTCCTAACATACCAAACGCCGGTCCGAATGATCCGAGAGTGTCAAATACCTTCCATGCAGATGAATGTCTTGCTTCGATGCAGTCAATTTCATTTTCTATCTGGGCTCTTACCTTGGTCGGCTCTATTGCATCCACTATGAGCATTACGCAATATCTCAGAAATTCATCATTGAGCTCTATCTGGTTAACTTTTTCTTCCAGAATCAACAAACCCTTTAACCTTGCTTCCTTAGCCAGTTCTTCTATGGCATCAATATATAAATTTAAATTGATTTTTTCTTTTTTCATAAGAACTTTCATATTTTTGGGTATGTCTTTTAAATATTTAACAGGAACAGACATTATGGTGGCCGATATAGCTCCTCCAAATGTTATGAACATACTTGGAAAATTTATAAAGCTGTTGTAGATTTGTGTGGCATCCGTACCGCTTTCCATAATTCCGTATATTACCAGACCAAAGCCGGCAAAAATTCCTATTATAAAAGATAAATTCATTTTGCACCTCTTAGTTATTCAGCAGTTACGCCTCGTAAAATTTTTTGATTGTAATTTATTATTTTGTTAACTATATCTTCCTTTGAATCCTTTACTAAATAATACTTCCCCGTAGTCAATGTAATCTTTGTTTCCGGAATAAATTCAATTTTCTCTATTAATGTCGCATTAATTAAAAATGCATCTCCGTTTATACCAACTACTTCAACCATATACCCTCCTAATTTTTTATAAAAGCCTTAATCATAATCATAATATTGATTATAATTATGATTAGTGCCTCTATAGCAATTGACTCGCGATATTCTACGTTACCTGTCATTCCGAGCGTAGCGGGGGAATCTCATCTTTTGAAGTGCTGAGATCCCTCGCTTACACTCGGGATGACAAAATTATTTGTTTATCATTATCTCTTCAGGTTAACCAATTCTTCAAGCATCTGGTCAACTACTGAAATTATCTTTGTATTTGCCTGATAACCTCTCTGAGTTATGATCATGTCTGAAAACTCGTTTGCCAGGTCTACATTGGACATTTCAAGACCATATGTAACCAGCCCGCCTGTTCCATGTGTCCCTGCTTCTTCATATGTTATATTCCCTGTGTTGTTTCCGGCTCTGTAATATGAATTACCTTCCAATACTAACGCATTGTTGTTTGGGATATTCGCAATTGCTATCTGACCTATAATAACAACCGTATCTTTGGGTACAGTTCCCGGAGTAGTCATTGCTTCTTTTGTTGTTCCTGTAATTGTTCCGTCTTCATTTACAGTAATGTTTTTAAAATTGTCGAACTCCTTAATAGTTAGCGGACCCACTGTTGATACAGCAGGTGGTACTGCTTTGCCAACATATGTAGGATCATAATTAGTTCCTGTATAACCGCTGACATTCCATCCCATTACACTTGAGCCGTTTACATCAACGAGATTACCTGCCTCGTCAAATCCAAGTGCTCCCAATCTTGTATACAATGTGTCTCCGTTGGATGTCTGGACTGTTAAGTATCCTTCACCGTTAATATAAATATCCGTAGATCTGTTCGTTGGTGAATATCCGGAAATTGTGTGCATTGTGTCTATAGAACCAACCTGAGCACCATAGCCTACCTGACCTGAGTTAGTACCTCCTCTGACAACTCCCCCTACCACACCCGGTTCTGTAGGGTTCTTCATCTGTTGATAGTAAACATCTCTGAAGGTTGTTCTTTGTGCTTTGTATCCGTTTGTATTAACGTTGGCTATGTTGTTACCTATTACGTCCATTTTTGTCTGGTGACTTCTCATTCCTGATACACCAGAATAAAGTGCTTTCATCATAATAATTCATTCTCCTTTTTTTTATTAGCTGTATAGTCCATCAAAAGGTCCGGACTTTCGCCTCCTAAAAAGGACCGGCTATTTTATTACAGCTCCATCGATATTTGTAAATATATTTTCTTTTAAATCTGTACTGTTTACTGCTGTTATTACCTTGTTGTGCATTGTGCTGATTATGAAGGCCTGATTGTCAATCATTACAAGGACATTTTTTAGTCCCTTATCCTTTGCCTGTTCCGCTGCCTCATTCAGCTTTTCTGTTACTTCATCGCTTAATTCAATATTTCTTTCCTTGATTCTTTCGTTGGCATGCTTTGAGAAAACAACCTCACTTTGGATTTTTTCGTTTAATATTTCCTTAAATGCTGAGTTGTTAGCTCCATGATTGCCGGTAAAGGAATTAGGCTGAATATTATTGTTTAAGCTGCTTATCTTTTTTATGAAATTAATGTCTGTCATAGTATCACCTGCCTAACCTTGATTTTCATCATCGTTTTCACCAGTAGGTGGTATATCCTTATTTGGGTCTTCATCTGTCTTTGGCGGATCAGTCTCCGGTGCAGGTGGTTCTTTTGGCTCTGTAACCTTAACCTCCATAACATTCCCGTAAAGATATTCCTTGCCGTTTACGTACAGTCTGCTTTCATTTCCGTAAATCGCAACTTTTTCAACAACTCCCTCGTCCTGAACCAATTGTCCCTTGTCATTGTAGGTTGCAACAACAACTGTCTTCCCTATGAGAGATGTGGCTTGTGATTCAATTGATATTTTCGTCAGGTCCGACATTGCCTGCAGCGATGAGAACTGTGCCATCTGAGAAATGAATTCCGTATTGTCCATTGGATTCATAGCATCCTGGTTTGTTATCTGAGCTACCAGGAGATTCAGAAAATCCTGCATGTTCAAGCCTTCGCTTCCTGTTTGCACATTTAATTTGTTGGTATTGTTAACAGGGCTGTATCCATTTGTCTTGCTATATCCGTTTATTTCCGGCATATTCTACCTCCTTTACTGATTTGTTATTGTACCTGTTGAATTCATCAGCTCTGAAAATGTGTCATCATCACTGTTTTTATTGTCCTCATCGTAATAGTATTCATTTCTTCTCTTGTTGTCCTGGTCCAGATTCTGATCATCATGATTGAATTCATTAGCCTGAATTTCTTTATCATAATAATTTACAATCTGTTCCTGAACTGGATTGTTGGACTTAAAAACTATACTTATGCTCTCTGCCGTCTTGCTTAATGATTTTAGGAGATCATCTGCACCCGAAGCCAGTATTTTTTGTGTTTCTTCATTCAGTGCCTTTATCTCAACAGTCATTTTGTTATCGACCATGGTCATCTTTATGTCCACTTTTCCAAGCTCTCTAGGATACAGCTCCATGGTAACCTGCTTAGCTGTGCTGCCGTCCGCCGTATCTATCTCTGTAAGCATTACGATGTTATCCCTTACCTGTTCAACCACTTGAGATCTTATCTGTGTAGATTCGTCACTCAGTTGAATAACCTTGTTGCCTTCAGGCACTATATTCTTATTGGAGTTGAAATTCAGCATTTCTGCATTACTGTTAATGTCACTTTTAAGCTTATTTCTTCTGGCTTCAATTTCTGAAATCAACTTTTCTGCCTGAGGACTAAGCACTGCCTTTTCATTGCGCACTTGCCCTTCATCCATATCGGATGACTTAATATCAGAGTTACCTGCATTTACATTATTGTAAGGATTATTCTGATACATGTTATGGTTTATCCCTTGTAATTTGTTTAAATCCGACAGCATACTTACATCTGTAGCTGAATCGGTATTCCCTGTTATCCCGGCAATCTGAGGTGCAATAAGATTGAGATAATTCTGCATCATGTATGAGCTTTCTATTGAATATTCATGGTCTGATTTTTCTGTGTCAACCGATGCAAATATATCCACATTACCCATTATCTCATTTATGTCTGTGTTGTTCATACCTGCTAAATTAAGATAATCCGTGCCGTTTCCTGCCAAAAGCTTCATAAACCCATTATCTGTTTCTGTATTGCCGTTGTATGTTGAACCGGAAAGCTGATTAAGGTTGTTTTCAGCCATCATGCTGTTAAGCATAGCTAAAAATGTATCATTGCCCGTAGCCAAAGAAGTCTTGTCGATATTAATATTATTTTGTACCTGATTTAAAATATTGTTTAAATCCATACTTACATTCATTTTTTCACCTCCTTTCAATACTTCATAATTTTATATTCAAGCATTAAACTGCATACTTGTTTAGAATACTTTTGCTTGAAACGAATTCTTCAATGAATATTTCTTCTCTTTTCATAACTTCTTTATTGTACTTTTCAAGCTCTTTTTCTTTCAGTTTCTCCAGGCTTGATATTTCCATGTTTGCATTTACAATTTCATGACGTTTTGCTTCTATCTTTTTTAAAATTATGTTTTTTTCTTCTTCTTTTTTTTCTGTTTGTTTTAAAACATTGTTCATGTACATCTTATAATAGGTCATTTCTCCTACAGAAACAGAAACCGCACACTTTCCGTTAAGCTCTTCATTCAATTGCTTAAATTCTGATTTAAGCTTCTTGATTTGCTGCTCTGCAGTATCAAGATCACGGTTCAGATTACCCATCTCAATTTTGAGATTGTCCAAAACCTGTTCTTTTATTTCTAAAACTTTTTGAAGAGAAAAGCTAAATTTTTTCATCGTTCACCTCGTATCAAGATGTATTATTTAAATATAATATTAAATTTCTTCCATCAGGCTCAGTATATCATCGAAGGAATATTTATCATCCACTCCCTGGATTAAAAAGCTGTTCACCTGATCAATCTTGCTTATTGCTTCATCTAATTTTAAGTTTGTACCTTTTTTGTAAGCGCCTATAGAAATCAAATCGTAGTTAGAGTAATAAACTGATAAAATCTCTCTTAATTTCTTAGCTTGCGTATTATGTTCATTGCTTGCAATGTCAATCATTAATCTTGATATACTCGCATTGATATCAATCGCAGGGTAATGATTTGAGTTCGCCAATTTTCTTGTCAACACTATGTGTCCGTCAAGTATACCTCTTACCGTATCGGAAATCGGCTCGTTTGTGTCATCACCCTCAACCAATACGGTGTATATTCCTGTAATTGAGCCTGTGTTAAAATTACCGCTTCTTTCTAAAAGCTTCGGCAGCTCCGCATATATGGAAGGGGTGTAACCTCTTGATACGGGGGGCTCTCCGGTGGCAAGTCCTATTTCTCTTTGTGCCATGGCAAATCTGGTCAGAGAATCCATCATCAACAGCACATTCAGACCCTTGTCCTTAAAATATTCGGCGATGGTTGTCGCCACAAGTGAGCATTTGACTCTCAGCATTGCAGGCTGATCAGATGTTGCAACCACCAGTATTGACCTTTTTAATCCTTCTTCGCCTAAATCCTTATCAATGAACTCTCTTACTTCTCTTCCTCTTTCACCCACAAGAGCTATAACATTTATATCCGCTTTTACATTTTTTGCAACCATGCCTAAAAGTGTACTCTTTCCAACACCGCTGCCGGCAAATATACCCATACGCTGACCCTTGCCTATCGTTAACAGTCCGTCTATGGCTTTTACTCCAAAACTCAGGCTTGAATCTATTCTTGGTCTTGACAGGGGATTTATGTATTCATTGTCTACATAGCAATATTCGTTGCAGTCAAACTCTTCTCCTCCGTCAATGGGTTGCCCCGTTGCATCTACTATCCTGCCTATGAGGAAATCTCCTACAGGTATTTTCAGCTTGTTCTTTGTGGATTTTACGGTATTGCCAAGTCCTATACCCTTTATATCCTCATAGGGCATGAGCAACACTTTTCCGTCATTAAATCCCACAACCTCAGCCCGTATTGTCTTTCCCGGAATATCTGTTGATATCTCACAAACTTCGCCTATTTTATATTTTTTTCCTGTCGCTTCAATCATCATACCGGATATTTTTTTTACTTTTCCTATGTATGTGCAGAAATCATCCTTGGACAGTGCTTCCTGAAAATCTCTTATTTTTTGGTTAAACTGCATTTTTATTTAACACCATTTCTTTAAGATTTTTAAGCTGAGTAGTAACACTTGTATCCACTATACCGTCAGGTGTTTCAATTATGGCGCTTCCTTCATCCAAATCTTCTGAAGATTCAATTACTACATCATTTGATATTTTATTCAAGGCATCAATTAAATTTTTATCTGTCTGTATTGAAACGGCATCGTCCTTTGAAGAAATATATATTTTTATCCATTCGGCATTTCTGTAATCCTTGATGACATTTCTGATTAAGGACTCAACTATTTCTTTCTTGTCATTTATTTTTTGCTTTATTATTTTTTCAGCTATGTCAAAGGTCAAAGGAGTTAAATCTTCTTCATATTTTGAGATTATTTCTTCCTTTTGTCTTTCTATCAAAGATATCATTTCAACCAATTCATTTAATTTAGCTTCACTTTGCCTGGTCAGTTCTTCCCTGACCTCTGCATAGGCTTTTTCATATCCTTCCTTGTATCCTTCTTCTTTACCGTTTTCGAAACCAGAACTAAAGCCTTCTTCACAGCTTCTTTTTTTAAATTCGGATATTTCTTCCTGAGCATTTCTCCATGCAGCATTTATTATTTTGGCTGCTTCGTCTTGTGCTTCCTTCAGAATAATTTCTCTTTCATTGTATATCTCATATAAATCTTCTCTGGAAGCACCTGTCATCCTGGGCTCATAATGTTGTTCAATATTATTCACACTTTTTTTTCTGCTGTCAAAGATCACATATTCAGCTTTAATTATCTTAGACAATAATATCATCCTTTCCGCCCTTGGCTATAATCAGCTCTCCTTCTTCTTCCAGTCGTCTGATTACAGATACAATTCTTTGTTGTGCTTCCTCAACATCTCTTAATCTCAAGTTATGAGTGTATTCCAATTCAGATTTAATTGTATCTCCCATCTTAGTTGACATATTGCTGAACAGCATATCCGCAACATCCTTGTTTGAACCCTTGATAGCGTATACCAGATCTTTGCTGTCAACCTCACGAAGAAATCTCTGTATGCTCATTGAATCCATTGTAACAATGTCTTCAAATACAAACATTCTCATTCTGATTTCATCAGCAAGCTTAGCATCCTTCTTGTTAAGTTCATCAAATATGTATTTTTCATTTCCTCTGTCCATATTGTTCATTACGTCAGCAACATAGTTTACTCCGCCTATTTCTGTAAAGTCCACAGATACAATGGAGTTGAATTTCTTTTCCAGTTCTTCCTCAACGTATCTGACTATCTCAGGAGATGTTCGATCCATTTTAGCAATTCTTTCAACAACATCAATTCTTTTTTCTTTAGGAAGCTCCGAAATAACCGCAGACGCCTGGTCGGCTCTTGCATAGGACAATATTAATGCTATTGTCTGAGGATGCTCATTCTGTATTATAGTCAAAAGGTTTTTATAATCTGCTTTCCTTATAAATTCAAAGCTCTTTGTTCTTAAGGTCTTCGTTACTCTTTCCAGAAGGCTCGCTGCCGTCTGGGAACCGAAGGCTTTTTCAAGTACGCTTCTTGCATATTCATATCCGCCTTCGGTTATTACCTTCTGAGTGAGACAGAGTTCATAGAAGTCCTTCAGAGTCTGTTCCACAACCTGCGGACTTAAATGCTGCAATCTTGATATCTCATATGTTAATTGTTCTATTTCGTCTTCTTTCAGAAATTTATATATTTTTGAAGCATCATCAGCGCCAAGGGATATAATAATAGCTGCGGCTTTTTGTTTCCCTGATAATTTAGTTTCTGCCATATTATTCGTCATCCCCCTTTAACCATGTTCTGATAAGCTGTGCTACAATCTCAGGATTTGCTGTTGTGAAATCCTTAAGCTGCTTTTTGATTACCTGTTCCTGTGTTTCCTGAACCTTTATTTCGTCCTGAATATCTGCCCATGAATAATCGTTCGTTGCGGCAGCTTCGGCAGCGGCTTGGGCAGCCAGCAATGCCTCTTTTTTCTTTCTTCTCTTTCTCAGAATCATACTGAGTATGAATATCAATATAGCTAAAACAGCTAAGGCTATGCCACCGTAAATCAATATATCCCTTAATTCCAGATCTCCTATAATACCCGGTTCCGGTGTTACAACAGGAACGGAAGGCTCCTCAGGATTAAAGAACACCATGTTATGTAGCGCAATATCTTCAGTCTTGATCCCCACAGAAAAAGCTATAAGCTCTTTTACTTCCTGAAGCTCTTCATCTCTCATGCTGGCTTTGTTAACAACCGCAGCAACGGTCAGGCTTTCTATTTTACCGGGGTTATGCTCAATTTGCTCTTTGAGCTGACTTACCAGATAATTAATCGAATTTGAATCTCTGAAATATATGTTGTTTCCTTCAATTACTACTCCCGGATATGTCGGTACTTCGGCATTTGTCTCAGTTCCCGGAATTCCTCCTACGGTTTCTCCCGGTCCCGTTATTTCCCTTTCATTTTTAGTATCACTGGGAACACCTAAATTAGTTTCTTCATCCGGTAAATATTGAAGCAGCTCACTTATTTTTTTATCGAAATTAATATTGCACTTTGCTGAAACCTTAACATTTTCAGGACCATATATTCGTGATAAAAAATCCGTTACATCATTAATAGTTTCTTTCTCAAATTCCTTTTCAATTTGTAATTTCAGCTTTATTGTATCTGTTTGCTGCATCTCGTCGGTGACAATCAAACTGTTACCTTCGGTATCTATAATAGCAACATTTTCTTCCTTCAAACCCTCGACACTTTTTGTAACCAACTGCATTATGCCGTTTGTCTGAGATTTTGTTAAAGAATAATTGCTTGCAAGATTTAATTTAACAGATGCAGACGCTTCATCCTTGTTTGTTTCCCATGCAAAATTCTTTTTTTCAGGCAAATTGATAGTTACTATCGCCTTCTGAACTCCTTCTATGGTTTCTATGGATTGCTGCAATCTCTCCTGCAGTTGAAAAACCTCATATTTTCTTTTTTCGTAGTCAGTAGTCATAAAGTCTATGTTTTGAGTAAATACATCGTAATTGGTACCCGACTTGGGATATCCGGATTGAGCCAGCTGCATTCTCAATTTGCTTTCCTGAGCTTCAGGTATGAGTATAGAACCGTTCTTTTCGTATCTGTAATCTACTCCGCTTTCCTGAAGAAGCTGCATTACTTCTGCGGATTCATCTTTATCAATATTGCTGAAAAGTACTACATACTCTTTTCTGTTTAATAAAAGAGTTATTATTATTGCAGCCAATAATAATGCAGCGAATCCTCCGACTATTAACCTTTTTTTCTTGCTGCTTTGCTTGCTCCAAAACTCTACTATACTTTTCCATATATTTTTAAATTGCTCTGCCATCTATAGCTCCTAAGATTATGCAAGTGAGTTTTCTTAAACACCCATACGCATTATTTCATTATAAGCATCCAACGCCTTGTTTCTTAACTGTATAACTAAATCTAAGGACATTTCAGCTTTTTTCATATTGATCATCAAATTGTGCAAATCATCGCTTTCTCCTGTTGAAAGCTTGTAAATATCTTCGTCAACCTGTGCTTCATTACCCACATAATTGTTAAGTGCATCCTCAAAAATTGACTTGAACAAAAGATCATTTTTCCCTTTGGAATCTGAGGGTTTTTGTAAATCACCTATTTCACCGATTCCGTTAATTGGTCGTATTGGCTCTATAAACATAATTACCTCCCGATTTCCAATGCTTTTATTGCCATTTGCTTCATGGTGTTAAGAGCAGTTATATTTGCCTGATACGCTCTGTAGGCTTCCATAATGTCCACTGTTTCCTTTAATGTATCTACATTTGGCATTCTTACGTATCCGTCCTCTCCGGCATCGGGATGCTCAGGATTATATACAAGCTTGAATTCAGTTTCATCTTCCACGATTTCTGTAACCTCAACTCTTCCTGCTTCATATTCATTTATATTTTCTATAAACATATTCTGAAAATTATTAACTGCCGAAAGTACTACCATTTTCCTTCTGTAGGGCTCTCCGTTTTCTGTTCTTGTACTATCTTTGTTAGCTATATTTTCCGAAATCACATCCATTCTCAGTCTTTGAGCCGTAAGTCCGGAACCGCTTATATTTAACGATTGTAAAAAAGACATTATAGACCTCCCTTATTTATTTTTTCCCTTCGGATATTACTGATTTTAATTTAGAAAAATATGAATTCATTTCGGACACTGCATACATGTATTGAAATTGTGTTTTGGCAAGCTGAAGATTTTCTTTTTCCATGTCCACATTGTTACCGTCAAGGCGAAGTGACAGGTTGTCATTTTCCCCAACTACAATTTTACTGGATTTTATTTGATTATTTATTTCAGATATGGTTTTATCGTAATGATTTTCCATGTGTGATTTTAAGAAATTCTCAAAATCCACATATTTGCTCTTATACCCCGGAGTAGAATAGTTTGCTATATTCTCCATTGTTGTCTGTTGTCTGATCCACAAGCCGTCCAATCCTTTGTTTAATAAATTTAGATTTGTACTGTTTGTAAACTGCATTTTACATCCCCTTTTCCATATTTTGCATAAAAAAATAATTCATAACAGCCGCCATGAACTATAATAAATTATATATATACATAAATTTATATAGATATCATTGGCAACTGGCTACCATAGATAAATCCTTAGGCCCTATAGCTTTGTGACACTGCCTTTCGACAGCTGTACCTTTTCAATTCTTAAAAAATTATTAAACTATGTGTAGTATAATGCATTTTGAGACAAAATGCAAGCTTTTTTGACAAAAAATATTGAAAATTCAACACTTTTTTATTCGCATAATTATACATTTATGAAATATGCTGCACATGGACAAAGAATATGTCAGTTTGTCATTTTTTTCTTTAAAAAATCAACAAAAAAAACAATGAACACAAAAAAAAGCGTTCATTGTTCGTATTTTTTTCAACACTATTTATTCGATTTTTTACATAATTAGCAAAACAAAGAATAATATCCAAAAAAATTTCAGAAAATTTATCTTTTATTTGCATTTTTTATCTGACTTTTTTTATATTTCAGGCTGTTTTTATATGTTTTTCAGAGCATTTATTGTCATTTTGTAAATGTATTAAGCTCCTCATTATTAGATTTCGCATCCGGCAATATAAAAATTGGGGTATTTGAAAAAATTTTTAATTTATTTCCTGATTGACTATTCCGATATATCATTAAAAGAGCAATGAACGCCTTGAGTATTCATTGCTCTATGATACTTATTTTTTATTTACATTTTTTATCTGACTTTTTAAATTTTCCAGGCTGTCCTTATCTATTTTTTCGGAAGCTGTTTTGTTAAACTCGAATGTTTCCTTTAATTCTTTTCTGATGACCTTTATTTCTTTCGGGGCATTTATTGCCACCTTCACCTTATCCTGTGAGATTTCCGAAATTATTATTTCGATGTCATCTCCGATAAGTATGGATTCGGAAACCTTTCTTTTTATAACTAACATCCGGCATCCCCCTCATCTACGATAAAATTGTATCTGAGCGGATAATCATTTTGCAATATTACCTGTTTTGCTTCTCTCGTATCCGGGTTAATTGCAATCGGACTCTTGAGGTTAACCACCGATTCCCTGATATTATCTTTGATGATAGCTATTACAAGATATTTCAAATCAGCTTCGTTTTTCACCTTTAGTTCAATTAAATCTTCCTCATTTAAATATGGATTATACCCCTGCATAATAGAATAAGGATCAATTAACACGA
>JAFACY010000147.1 GCA_023425285.1 Bacillota bacterium | reverse complement strand
TGTTATTTCTTCTTATTACCGCAACAGGGACATTCAGCTTCTGTCCGGTGAGAATTGCCACAGGTATACCCTTAGTTTCAACCGTTATGATGCAGTCAATTTTTGTATCCGAAAATTCAGATGAAATAACACTTGCAATGTTTGTTACAATACCCGGATTGTTGAATATATCCGTAAGATAGATAAAGCCTCCGGGTAAAATTCTGTTTTTATTTGAAAACAACTGACAAAGCTGCGTAAGAATTTTATTTTTTTCGTCATTGCTCATAACAGGTATGAACACCGCCCCTCCGGCAGCCCCTGAAATAGTTTCTATCCTTCCGTACTCCAGCTCCGACACCAATTCCTTTACAATGGATACATCCTCACTTATGGTTGATTTAGCCGCATTGAATATTTCCGAAAAATAGTTGTACGAAAATACGTAGTTTGGCTTTTCGGCGAATATTTTCATAAGTGCCCCGATTCTTTGATTCCTTTTATATTTTTTCATAATAACCCCACACGAATATTTTTTTAAATTATATAACAAATATTCGTTTTTTACAATAGCCTTTTAATTTTTTTTAAACATCCAGTCATAGCCCACTTCCGCTATCAGTATGGCTATGAATATTACAACAAAACCTATAATAGTCATAAAGGAATACGCTTCATGCAGAAACAGCACTCCGAAGATGCTGCCTACAATTGCTTCCAGGCTCAGTATTATGGCAGCATGAGTTGTTGAGGTATATTTTTGTCCCATAGTCTGCATCAAAAAGCACAGCATTGTAGCAATGAGACTCAGATATATAACACTCAGAGCTCCCTTTGTATTGTAAACAAGAGGCTGATTTTCAATCAGCATCATTATGAAAAATATCACGGTGCATGTGAGCATCTGTATGGTTGTAATTACAGAAGGATCCTTATCCGCCGCAAAAATACCTGTGGAAACCACCTGCCATGCAAAACATATGGCACTTATAAACGTTAAAAAGTCCCACAAATTAAACCTGCCGAAGTTTTCAAAATCCACGGTCAATAATATAATTCCCACAAACATCAGCACTGCCGCAATCAGATTGTTCTTACCCGGCTTTATTTTAGTAACTATGTAATAAAAAAACGGAACCATAACAACATTTGTACCCGTTAAAAATGCTGAATTCCCCGCCGATGTCCCCGTCAGTCCCGTAGTCTGAAAAACATAGCCCACGGCCAGGAAAAATCCCATTATAAATCCTGCCTTGACGTCTGATTTTGTAGCATTCTTCATTTTCTTACGAAACAATATGAGTGAAATCACAATTGCAAATATAAATCTCAAAAATAAAACCTGATATGTACTGAAAGCCTCCAACGCCCATTTTGTTACGGTAAAGCCCGTCCCCCAAAAAAACGCCACAAAAAACAGCATCAAATCGGCTTGCTTAGATGACAATTCTTTCATTTTTCCTCCAATTAGTTTAATTCTGCGCCTGCGTAAATTATGGAGCTTTCGGTTATAACCTCCATGGGGTTAATATACGGTCCTTCTATTTTATACAAATATTGTGCCGATGATAATTCGGTGCACCCTAACAGAAATGCATCCGCACCCATACATTTAAGTTCATTTACACATTCAAAAAACAAATCCGTACCTTCTTCATATTTTCCGCTTTTTATTATGTCATATATGAATTTCATAATTTTATCCTGAGTTTTTTCGGGGGTTACCGTCTTGATTCCCATATCTCTGTAATAATTTTCATATATTTTTGATTTAATCGTACCATCAGTTGCCATCAATCCCACAACCACATCCTTGCCGTATTTGTCAAAGGTATGCTTAACGGTCTCCTCTATCATATTAATGAACGAAATACTTACACTTTCTTTTATTTTATCTATGAAAAAATGTGCAGTATTACACGGCATGATTAAAAAATCCGCACCCGCCTGCTCAAGTCTTTTAGCAGATTTAATAAGCTCCACAGCAGGGTCAATCCCTCCGCCTAAAATTGCCTTAGTTCTGTCGGGTATGTCTGTGTTGCTGTCTATTATAACATGTATGTGATCCTGATCCTTCTGAGCCTTGGTTCTCATAACTATCCTCGAATACAAATCAACCGTGGCAAGAGGACCCATACCGCCTATTATTCCTATCGTCTTCATAACGCACCTCATAATTATAATCTATTTATTATATCATACATATACAAAAAAACAAGCATTCCTGAGCCGAATGCCTGCTGTTTATTATAAACTCATAACCTCTTTATTTCAGCATAATCCTAAATAATTAACTCCCTCATCCGGCACAATTATCCTTATATCGGGCTTTCCTGCGTTTCCTATCAGATATATGGTGTAATGCGTTTTAGGTGCAATATTAAAATTCATAATCCTTGCAACATTTTTTTTATCAGCTTTATTCTTCAGCTCTAAATTGTACTTTCCGGAGGGTATGGCAACATTATTGGATACGTCTCCGTAGTTTATACCCGAAAACCACACGACTCCGTCAGATGACTGAAGCTCCGTCTGCGGTACATCCATGAGCAAATTTACCAGCTTCACCGAGGAGGACTCCCCCTTAACGTAATTTTCCTTTGCTTCCGGAATTACCAACAGACTCATATCTGTTTTGTCATTGATATCAGCTGCAATTACACCCGTGTATGCCAGATTTTTATCTATGTTTATTTCAGACTCAAATATAAGTCTTTTATTCTGATTGTTATTCTTGTAAATTCTTATACTGTAAATACCCGGATTGAACTGTGCATATCTGGTAAAGTCACCTGTCTTTATATTTTCTCCCATCACTATTTCATTAATATGTACATCCACCGGACAATCAGCATAAGTATTCAGCAATCTAAAAAATGATTTATTACAAAAACATCGGCTCATCTGACCATAAATCTTGTTTTTATAAAAATCATTGTAAGTATTGTTTCCTGTATTCATATACTCACCCCTTCATCATATTATATGAATATCAGGGGTAAAGGTTCTGTTGGAGTCTATAAGAAATTCTCGGGAAATACAACATATTTGACAATAACAGACACGAATTTCTCTAAATATTTCCTGTCGTCTTCATCAAATCTATTCAGAATCGGACTGTCTATGTCAAGCATACCAATCAATCTGTCATTGGCAGACAAAATCGGTATAACTATCTCCGAATTTGATGCGCAGTCACATGCAATATGACCCGGGAACTCGTGTACATTCTTAACCAACTGAGTTTTTCTCTCAGATGCGGCAGCTCCGCAAACACCCTTTCCCAATGAAATGTGAGTGCATGCCGGCTTTCCCTGAAAAGGTCCGAGAACCAATTCACCGTTTTTATATAAATAAAATCCTGCCCAGTTTATATCATCCAGCAACAACCAAAGCAGCGCTGACGCATTGCTTAAATTGGCAAGCCAGTCCGGTTCATCGCATATGAGCCCGGTCAGCTTCATATTCAGATAATTATAGAATTTATCCCTCGAATCAAAATTAATTTTCTCTATATTGTTCATTTTTCCTCCCCTTGGTGACAAATCTTCAAACCAAAAATTGATTTAATATTTCTACCAAAGTATATCAATATCTGATGTGAAATGCAAATTATTCCGAAATAATTCCTCTCACGATCAATCTGTCGGTATAGGTTATAATAGGAGTACAAGTAATCAACGTAACCATGGTATCCCCCGTATCATCCAGAACCCACACATCCTGAGGACTGACAACAAAGGATTCCGTCACAATGTATGTATATGTATCCAGATCCTTTCTGATTATAATTTCATCCCCCGGAACTAACTTGTTAAGATGTCTGAAATAATGAGCATATAGATAATTTCTGTGTCCGAGAAGCACGCTGTTTCCCTTTTCACCGAAATTTGCAGTGCCCGGATAATGTCCCACCGTGTATTTTAATGCTCTGTCATCAGTTCCCTCAAGTATTGCAGCCTTTACATTCAACTTGGGTATCTCAATGATACCGCTTATTTCCTTGCCTTCGAGATATTTGTCAACCGGACTTCTCGTATCCTGCTCTACAACAGGGGTCAATTCCTCCACATTTTCAACAACCTCATTATCAGCTTCCTCAGCAGCTTCTTCCTGCACCGGTTCTTTAACATCCTCTTTTTCAGCATCAGAATCAAGAACACTGATATGCCTGTCGTATTCTTCCACTAATTTATCCTGATAATATTTTGTACTGAAATTTTGATAAATACCTACGGCAACAAGAGAAATTCCTGCCAGAATTAATACAATAGCCAAATATTTTCTCATTATGTCATCCCCTTATAAAAACAAAGAGGGGCTCAGCCCCTCCTTTTTTAATTATTTATTGGTTTTCTTCTGTATAAGAGCATTCCAGCGAATATGAGCATTAACCCTGTAGTTATCAATACCCATGTATCAAGCAATGAACCCGTATTAGGCAATCCATCTCTCGGCACATCAGGATCTTCGATTTCTTCCCATCCTAACGGTATATCAGGATCTCCTATATCTTCCGTATCAGGAACATTTCTGAATCTGTAGCTGTTTGAGCTTCCGCCAGCTACATTTACAGTCAGGCTGTCCGATACCAATCTGTATCCGGCAGGTGCTTCTGTTTCTCTTACAAAGTATCTGCCATCACTCAGGTTGTCAAATACAACTCTTCCGCTTGCATCTGATACTGCAGTTCCCACTATTTCGTTATTTTCATTATACAGTGTAAACTCCGCTCCCGCAAGTGGTGCATTGTCTCCGTCAACCTTATTTATTGTTATTCTGCCTGAAACAGGTGTTACTGTAACTCCCGATTTCTTATTTACAAATCTCAATGTTACAGTTTCTTCACTGTCAACAGTAACATTAACCGTCTGTGAAGTCAACTCATATCCTTCCGGTGCCTGAACCTCTTCAACCTTGTATCTGCCAACCGGTACATCTTCAAACGATGCACGACCGTTAACAGTTACTGCGTTCTGTAATGTAGTTCCATTACTGTCAATCAAGCTGAACCATGCATCCGAAAGCAATGTTCCTTCCTCATCAACCTTAACTACATCAATTCTGCCCGGCTTCTTAGGCTCTTCCTTCTTGTTTGTAAATGTGTAAGTGTTTGTTCTGTTAGCAACAACAGTTACATTAGTTTCATCCACTTCCAATACATAACCTTCAGGTGCCTTTGTTTCCTTCAATACGTATCTGCCCGGTTCCAGATCATTAAATGTCAATGTTCCGTCTGAACCTGTAACTCCTCTGTCAACAACCTTGCCGTCCTCATCATACAACGTGAACTCTGCTCCCGAAAGAACCTTTTTATCCTCGTCTGTTTTCTTGATAGCAATGCTTCCTAAAACAGGTGTAGGATTTGGAGTACTTGGTCTTCTTTCATTTGTTACAGTCAGCAGCTTACCATCCTCAGTTATTTCAATCTTACCGTTATCTGATTCTTTGTCTACATAAAAATTCACAGTTTGTTCAGTACCATTGTTTGTAACAATGACCGAAACTCTAATAACTCCATTAAAATCTCTGTATCCTGACGGTGCTTTAGTTTCCTTAATTGTATATGTTCCTTCGTCAATTGCTATGAACTCAACTTCACCCAAAGCATTCGAATTTACTTTTTGAACTTCTTGTCCTTCCGCATCATAGAGTGTAAATTCTGCTCCGGCAAGTTCATTTTCATTACTTCCTTTTTTTATGAAAGAAATATTAATTGGGTCATTTATTACTACGACAGCATCAACAAGTTCTTCACTGCCTTCTTCTCCAATTGATAACTCAACAACTTCCACATCTTCGTAAACAATATCAGCTTTACCCTTATCATCAGAATTTCTGCTTACTTTTACAATTATTTTCTCATCTGAATTCAAATATTTCTTTGGAGCTTCAATTTCTATGATTTCATATTCACCTTCCGGTACTTCATAGAATATTACTACTCCATTTTCATCGCTTTCCTCTTCATAGTAGTATTCATCATTATCTGAAAGTGCGAATTTTGCTCCTTCTAAGTTTGCATATTCTCCATCAGTTCCAATGCCTCTCTTAACTAATGCAACAATTCCGTAAACATCATCAAGCTCATTTGTAACAGTTAGTCTCTCATCGCTATAGACTACTTCATAAGTAACCACCTTCTTAGATGTTCCGACAATTTCCTCGGATTTAACCAATGAAGTTGTATATGATACTTCGTCATCTTGGTATTTAAGAGTAACTATCATTCCGGTACGGCTGGCGTTTACCTTCACTTCAGCCTCTATTTCAGCTTCTAAATATCCAGAAGGAGCAGTTTCTCTTATAATGTATTTCCCAGGCTCAATACCTTCAAATTTAATCTTACCATTGTCATCACTTTTAGCAACTTTGCCGGTTGGGGTTTCATCATCATTATCTTTAAGTAATGTAAATGTTACATCTTCAAACGGTTCTGAATTCTCATCGTGCTTGATAAATTCAATATTAGCTAAAGCTTTTTTATTTTCAACCGTAATTTCTGTTATATCCGCCGCAACCTTTATACTTTCAATTCCTCTGAGATATTCTGCTGGTCCAGAACTTAATTCCTCAAGTTCATAGGTCTTATACAGAAGATCTTTAAATTCAGCAAGTCCATCATCATCAGTGGTCTGAGTCTTAGATTCTACTATATTTCCGTTAAAGAAAAGAGTCATCTTGAATGTAACATCTTTTAAAAGATTACCATTATCATCAACTTTTATGATTTTAACATCTCTCTTACTAGAACTTCCCCATGCACCGCTTTCATCAATCCAAACCTTACCTAAATCTGATTCATGAGTAGTATCTATAGCGCTTCCGCTAAATTCAATCGTGTTATTGATTATCATTCCATCCATCAGAACATCTGTCTTAAACTCAAATATATAAGCATTTCTACTCTTACCGGATATATCTAGCGTTATTTTCTGCTTTCCTAAATCCGTGGTTGATATATCAACACTATAACTTTCAGCGCCTAATGGCTCACCATCTTTTTCAAGCTTACCACTTACTGCGTTAATCTTTGCTTTATAAAGTTTTGCTGACCCCGGAACATATTCAAGTCCATTCTGCAGTGTATCCGAAACATTTATATCTTCCAGTTCCATTCTATTGGCATTAATTGGCACTGTCCAGGTAATTACATCTTTTGCCGTAGAAAGCTTTCCTTCCTTTTCTACAATATAGTTCCTGATTTTCAGTACCTCTGTATCCTTTTGAATTTTTCTTTCATTTCCAAATTTAGCCGATATACTTGCTTCATTACTGAATTCAAAGTTTGGCTTTTGTAGATTATTTATATCATCCAAAAATCCTTCTACTACCTTTGTCCTGAAAGTTATTTCATAACTACGTTCAATTGTTCCTGCCGGGAATTCATATTCTAAAGTCTTTCCATAATCTAAAACTGACAATGTACCATTTGGATCAGAGTTAATTGTAAAACTATTGTCATACACCATTCCGGTAGGTAATTCATCCCTAAAAATTACATCATGAAGAATCATCTTATTTCTGTTGATTACAACTTTCCATGTTACGGTTCTGTTTTCATAGTCGTATGTCATTCCACCTTGTGTAACTAATGACTTATCTATTACCTGAACCTTAACAGTTACAGTTGCTTCATCTTCTTTTTCTATACCATTATAAGAAATTTTAGCCTTATTAGTAAATGATGTACTTGATTTTTCAAATAATTTATCACTATCACCGACTATTTTCGTCGTAAATGTAATTAATTTCTTAGATGTAACAGCATTCATTGTGTATGATAAAGTTTGAATACCGCTTCCAGTTGTTATCGTAATGTCAGAATCATTAACAAGAGTTCCGTCAACTTTAAATGTACCCGGCATATATACAAGACCTTCCGGAATTGTATCAGTAAACACAACATTACCCATATTTATATTGTGGCGATTAATTTCTACTTTCCAGTTAATTTCCTCTTGTTCGCCTCTGATATAATACGTGTGATTAAAGCTTCCGGTTTTATGAATCAACCCATTTCCAATTCCTACAGAATCAGTGTCGGAAGGGTTGCCGTAGCCATTGCCAGTCCATTCAAGAGTAGCTGTGTTATCGTATTGGATAATTGCGTTATTTCCTGCATCATCATCACTATCATCAATAACAACATCGGTGTAATAGGTTAATGTTGCAGTCGTAAAATCATCATCTCCAAATGTATATGTTAATTTTCCATCTGTATATGTATATCCATGTGTAACAACATCTTTTGTTAAATTATAATTTGTTCCGTCAATATTTATGCTTACTTTATCATCAACAAGCTCAAGGTTACCAAGAATTTTATCCACCATTTTAGCATTTTTTCCTGTTAAAATACCGTTAGGATTATTTACAGTTACTTCCCATTTTATCCTTCGTGCATCAGTTTCGTTATTGACAACTTCAACCCCTGTCTTGGAAATAAAATCAAAAGTTATTGTTTTCGCAATTGCTTTATTGTTATATTCACCATCAACCCATATTTCTGCCGTATTGTCAAACTTAACTGCTTCTTTAATACCATCAGCTTCCGTAAAAGCACCATTAACCGGCTTAGTCCTGTATGTTATTACTACAGGCCAGCTTTCAGGAGACAAAAACTCATATTCAAATGTCACATTGTCTGCTCCGATCGCTACTGATGTTGTAACACCATTTACTTCAAAACTGCCTTCAACATATGTCTGATTACTACTGAACTTATCCTTAACCATGTATACATCTCCAGCAGATATGGCAGAAGGTGTAGGAATTGTAATCGTCCAAAGTATCTCTTCTCCTACTTTAGTTGGATCGTATGTTCCATTCTTCTCAATACCAATTTTAGTATTAGGAACAGGAGGTGTTTTATCTATCTTAATAATACCACCATTAAAACCAAGATCTATTGTCTTAGGATATCCGGAACCGGTAGTATCATCTTTATATTCACCCTGAATCGTAAAACCACC
>JAFACY010000118.1 GCA_023425285.1 Bacillota bacterium | reverse complement strand
AATCCTTAGGCAGACTGAAATCCTCGGAGCTTATTTCTATATGAGTAGGTAATTTTGCCTTGTTAATCTGAGATGTAATCGCAGATACTATAACTGTAGGGCTATATCTGTTCCCAATGTCGTTTTGTACTACTAATACCGGTCTTACGCCTCCCTGCTCTGAACCGATTACAGGACTTAAGTCGGCATAGTAAACATCTCCCCGTTTTACTATCAAGCTATTCACTTCCCAATAATTTTGTTTCGTAACTTAAAAAATCTTCATAATCCCCTTCTGAGTATTCCTCTGTAATGCTTTTGTTGATATTGCTCATTTCCAGATATCCGGCTTTCATCTTGTTTCGTATTTCTAATTTTCTTTTTTCAATTAAGTAAAACCGTATAGATTTCCTTATGAAGTCACTTCTGTTGTTTCCTTCTTCTTTAACCGCATTATCCAGCTCCCTCAGTAAATTCTCAGGGATTGAAATCAATATTTTCTTATTATCAGCCAAATCACACACCTCGATTACTCAAACTCAGTTCATTAAACATAGCTTATGTAATTTTACCACAATAATTATAATAGTAGTATGGTAAGTTCTGTATTAACTGAGAAAATTATAATTCTTCCATGTTTATTTTTTCATAGTAAATAGTTTTTACTAAATTATCGTTTTTATAAATAAAAATTGAGTATGGAAGCAGATTTTCTTTATTAAAGTTCAAAACATGCTTATAGGTACCGTCAAAATAAACCAATTCTTCCGGCATTACATCGAAGCTGCTGTCAAATTTCTTCAAGTCAAAATCATAAATCAATGAATCGGTTATATTGAAATTTTCAATCACCACGCTGCTTTCAGGAAATTTGTCATTGTTCAAAACACATCTGCTGCCCGATAAAAAGGCTGAATTCCACGATTCCTTTCCCGAATTTACCTTGATGCTGTAATTTGAATCTCTGCAAATAACATTAACCCTATAATCATTTTCGCTGTTTTCTGTATACACCTTCATTACAGCTTCTCCTGTATAATTAACAGGAATCACAAAGGGGTTGTCGCTGACTTTAGAACACCCACAAAAAGTTATCACAAATAAAATCAAGCATATTATCTTTAATCTCATATATAAACCTACTTCCATAACCGTATATAATAGATTATGACGGAATAAAAATAAATATGCTTAAAAAATGGACTGACATACGATTTATCAGTTACCTTCAGCCACACAAAAAGCAATCGCTAAATCAGCAGTGTGAGAAACAGACACATGGATGCATGTTATACCCATACTGTCAGCTAAGTTCAGCGCATTATTCAACAAATTTACGTATGGCTTATCCAGTTCATCCTTCAATATTTCTATGTCGCAAGGACCAAAGTTTGAAAATCCCGTACCTAAGCTTTTAGACACGGCTTCCTTTGCCGCAAACATGCCCGCCGCCGTCTGAGAATTAAATTTCCTTTTATTAAGATATTCAACTTCCCCGGCAGAGTAGATTTTTTTAATGAATCTTTCATTCTGTAAATTATTCTTAATCCTTTCAACTTCTGTTATATCAGTTCCTACACCTTTTATCATACAATCTCCTTCAGAAAAATAAATTGACAAAGAGCATTCGTTATATAATAATTATATTATACGAACAAAAGTAATACAATTCTTATTTGACAAAGGAGTATATATGAGCAACATTACAGTAGTCTCTCATCCATTGATTCAACACAAGCTGACAATGCTGAGAGATAAGAATACATCCTCTAAGGACTTTAGAGAGTTAGTAAGAGAAATCGCCATGCTTATGGCATACGAAGTTACAAGAAACCTGCCGGTTAAAGATATTGAAATAGAAACACCCATATCAAAAATGACAGGAAAAGTATTGGCAGGAGAAGATATTGCAATAGTGCCCGTGTTAAGAGCAGGTCTCGGAATGGTAGACGGCATGCTTGATTTAATACCAAATGCTAAAATAGGTCACATCGGCTTGTACAGAAACGAAGAAACATTGCAGCCGGTAGAATACTACTGTAAGCTGCCCAGTGATATTGGAAACAGAACAGTTATAATTACAGAGCCCATGCTTTCTACAGGCGGCTCAATGATCGGAGCATTGACGTTGCTCAAGCAGTACGGTGCTAAAAAGATTAAATCAATACACCTGGTATGTGCTCCGGAAGGACTTAAAAAAGTAACTGAAGCTCATCCCGACGTAGAAATCTATACGGCAGCAATCGATGAAAAATATAACGAAATCGGCTACATAGTTCCGGGACTCGGAGATGCAGGAGACCGATTATTCGGAACAAAGTAAGATGCCCTAACAATCATAAGTAATAAGTATTTAGAACGTGAGTAATTCACGTTCCTTTTTTGAGGTAAATATGTACAATTTAAGATATAAAGACAACGTGTTTTTATCGACACTTTTTGTAATAGCAATACCTGTGGTAATACAAAACGTACTCAGTATAGGCCTTAATATGATTGATACCATCATGGTGAGCAGTCTTGGAGAAAATGCAATCTCAGCCGTTGGTCTTGCTAACAGGATTTATTTTATTTTTACTACTATCTGCTTCGGAACATACAGCGGAGCATCAATATTTATAGCCCAGTATTGGGGTGTCAAGGATAACAAAAACATAAGAAAAATATTCGGAATAGATATAGTTATAGGCTCCATACTGTCTATTTTATTTTCGATTGTGGTTTTTTTCTTCAGAACCCAAATAATGAGGATATTTATTGATGATCCAATTGTTATTGAGCTTGGCGGACAATATTTAAAGGTGGTTGCATTTTCATACTTTTTTACTGCGATATCCTTTGCCTACAGCTTCAATTCAAGAGCCATTCACAGATTAAAAATGCCTGTAGTGGTAAATGCAATAGCACTGTGTATCAACACATTTTTTAACTGGGTTTTAATAACAGGAAACCTGGGATTTGAAGCATACGGTGTGAGGGGAGCTGCAATTGCAACTGCCATAGCAAGGGTTTTCGAATTCATAGCACTTATTTATTTAATATACAGGGACAGAAGCCACCCTTTGGCAGGAACTATCAAGGAATTTACTTCATGGGATAAAACAATGTTAAAAAAGGTACTTAATACATCCTTTCCCGTAATATTATCCGAAACAGCATGGTCTGTAGGAACATCGGTTTATTTTATAGCTTACGGCTTCATGGGTTCATATGCCATAGCAGTAGTACAGATTGCATTTAATATATCTGACTTTTTTCAAACCATATTTTTTGGTTTGGGAAATGCAAGTGCTGTTATGATAGGAAACGAATTAGGTAAAAACAATTTAGATGGTGCTTTTGAATACAGCCAGAGGTTTGTTAAAATCACCTTAATATTAAGCATTGTATTTGCTTCTCTGCTGTTTGTATCAAAAGGATACATCATTAAATACTTTAATCTGGAGCCTCTTACAAGTGGGTATTTAAACAAGACATTAGCCGTGTATTCATTATATTTTACACCTAAGATGTTTACTTATCTGTTTATATGCGGCATACTGAGAGCAGGCGGAGACACAAAATTCTGCATGGTTGTAGATATTATCTCAATATGGTTCATAGGTGTTCCGCTTTCATT
>JAFACY010000063.1 GCA_023425285.1 Bacillota bacterium | reverse complement strand
TTTTTTGCATTTCCATAATTAAGCATTAAAAGTGTGGGTATATAGTAAGCAATAAATTAGAAGCAGGGGGGTGAATATATGGTACTAAAGAAGAAAAGCGGTATTATAATTCCGATGCAATTGAGGGTAAGCGAAATTGTAGATGATTTGTCTGATGAGATAAATGAAGAGGTAACCGTTGAAAAAAACATTAATATAAATGATGAATTATTGATTAATTGTTCTCATGAACTGAAAACTCCGTTAAATATAATATATGGAGCAGCACAGATGATTGAAATTACTGCAAAGGATTATAACAATGGCAATTTGTCGAACTACGTAAATTCCATTAAAAACAATTGCTTCAGATTAACAAAGTATATCAATCATATTCTTGATCTGACAGCAATAGAAGCCGGTGAATACAAAATGAATATTGAGCGCATCAACCTTGTAGAGGTTGCGGAATATGTAGTTCAGAAAATATCCTCCAAAATAAAGGAAATGGGGCTTAATATTTTGTTTGATACAAATGTAGAGGAAAAATATGTTTCAATTGACTCTGAATTGTTTGGAAAGGCGATACTGAATATTGTATCTAACGCCGTTAAATTTTCAAGACCGGGGGGAACCATATTTGTTTAATTAACAGACTATAAAACAGATATAGAAATAAAAATCAAAGACGACGGTATTGGAATTGATACGAAATACCTGGAAAAAATATTTAACAGATTTGGACAAGTTGATAAATCTCTGTCGAGGAGCTCGGAGGGAAGCGGCATAGGTCTTAAGTTGGCTAAGGCAATAATTGAGCTGCATGGAGGAGAGGTAAGCGTAGAAAGTAAATTAAATGAAGGAAGTACTTTTTCTGTCAGAATTCCTCTTGATAACAAAGACACTATACAGAATTTATATAAAAATAATGATGAAAATGTTATTGATTATGATACAATTAATCAATTGGTATATATAGAATTTTCTGATATTTTTAATATCAGTTAATAAAATAAGCGGAGGTTCATATGCCTACAACATATGCACACTATACCTTTGGACAAGAGGTTTTGGAAAATTTAAATGATGAAATAAAAAGTATGATTAATAAAAATAAAGACTTATATAATATAGGGCTGCACGGTCCGGATATTTTGTTTTATCATAAGCCTTTAAAATCCAATCCTATAAGCAGGAAGGGAAATGAACTGCATGAACAGCATGCAAGCTTATTTTTTGAAAATGCAAGAAGAGAAATAATGAAGAGCGAGGACTATAATGCTTCGTGTTCTTATATTCTGGGCTTCATATGTCATTTTATGCTGGACAGCTATTGTCATCCATATATCAGGCTGTTTGAAAATGATGAGTTGACACATGGAGAAATAGAAACGGAATTTGACAGATTTATCATGCTCATGCATAATAAAAAACCCGTTTCGTTCAGACCAACCTCTCACATAGTTGCAGATGAATATGGTGCACGGATAATTTCAAGCTTTTTTGAGGGTATTTCGGATGAAGATATACTGAAGTCATTAAGGTCAATGAAGTTTAACTTAAATTTGCTGGTTGCTCCGTCAATATTTAAGCGCTATATTATCTTTGGCGGCTTAAAGCTTTCGGGAAATTATAAAAATATGAGAGGGCTTATAATGAACTATGAGCCCAATATTGAATGTGTTGAATTAAATATAAGCCTGTACGATTTATATGAGAAGGCAGCAGTAAATGCTGCTGAAATAATACATGAATATTATAGCAATTTAAATACGCGGGAAAGCATTAATTCATACTTTGACAGAAGCTTCGGATAATATTGAGATTCTGTTGCATGAGATTTTACACCTAATTTCCGCCTCTACATAATATAGTATATACTTATTATGTAGAGGGTGTGAATATATGGTTAATAACAATGAGTTTATAAACAGCCGGACATATCGGAATTTACAGGATGCGCTGCAAAGAGAGCTGACCTTCAGCACAACTTATAAAATATACGAAGAAAAAGCCAGAGATGAGGATTATCAGCAAATTGGCAATGTTTTCGGGATTACCGCAGATAATGAGATGGAGCACGCTGTAATCTGGTCAAGGTTTTTAATGGGAGGAATACCGGATACGCTTACAAATTTACAGGCAGCGGCAGCGGAAGAAAATTTTGAAGGAACAGATCTTTATATAGAATATGGACGTGTGGCAAGAGAGGAAGGATACAGAGACATAGCAAATATGTTTGAGGGGATTGCTGCCATAGAGAGACATCACTATTACAGATTTAACGCGTTTGCCGACAACATCATAAACAATCAGGTGTTCTGCAAGTCGGTAAGTACCGTGTGGGTTTGTTTAAAATGCGGTAATTTGGTATGGAGTGAATGTGCTCCGGAAATTTGTCCTATATGCTCTTATCCCCAAGGCTTCTATGAATTGAACTGTGAAAATTATTAATGATGTCGTTCAGGGCTGCCGGAAAAGTAAAATGAACTTTTCTGGCAGCATGTTTTTTTAAGGCGAAAGTTATGGACAAGTTTTATCAATTTTATTATCATATAAGTACGAGGTTTATAAAGCTATGATAAAAAATAAGGGGAAAAAAATGAACAAAGATAATAGCAAGCTCACAAAATTAGAAAAATACTGGGTTTTATATGATGTCGGTAATTCTGCATTTATACTTCTTGTTTCAACAATAATTCCTATTTATTTCAAGAATATAGCATCGTCAATGGGTATTTCCGCTGCTAACTCAACCGCCTACTGGGGATATTCAATTTCAATATCCACATTGATTGTGGCAATATTGGGACCTGTTTTGGGAACACTGGCCGATACAAGGGGTTATAAAAAGCCGTTGTTCACATTGTTTTTAATGCTTGGTGTATTAGGCTGCGCCTCATTGGCACTTCCGTTGCCGTGGCTTTTATTTCTGATTGTTTTTGTGATTGCCAAAGTAGGAGTTTCGTCAAGCCTTATATTTTATGATGCGATGCTTTCGGATGTAACTACGGATGACAGAATGGATATGCTTTCGTCTCTGGGATATGCATGGGGTTATATAGGAAGCTGTATACCCTTCATATTATCTTTGCTGCTCATCCTTTCTGCAGACAAGCTTAATATTACATCCGGACTTGCAACTCAAATCAGCTTTATCATAAATGCCGCATGGTGGTTCTTAATAACAATTCCTCTTTACAAACATTACAAGCAAATTCATTACATAGATGTTGAAAAAAATGCTCTTAAAAATGCATTCATACGTTTGGGAAATACGTTCAGGGATATAAAGGAACAGAAGGAAATTTTCATATTTTTACTGGCGTTCTTTTTCTATATTGACGGAGTATATACAATTATAGAAATGGCAACATCCTACGGAAAGGATGTTGGAATTGATGACAATAATTTATTGTTTGCCTTGTTATTGACCCAGATTGTGGCCTTTCCTTTTGCAATTATATTTGGCAGGCTATCAAAAAAATTTAAAACCACTTCTTTAATAAGCTTTACCATCGGAGGATATTTCTTTATCGCATTATTTGCATTGCAGCTGGATAAGGCCTGGGAATTTTGGTTTCTGGCAGTCTGTGTCGCGATGTTTCAGGGAGCAATACAGGCTCTTTCCCGTTCATATTTCGCCAGAATTATACCGAAAGAAAAATCAAGCGAATATTTTGGATTTTATGACATATTCGGAAAAGGGGCATCGTTTACCGGAACCATGCTTATGGGTGTAACTACTCAGATAAGCGGAAATTCCAGAACAGGAGTTGCTCTTATAGCCGTGATGTTCATCATAGGTTATCTGATATTCAGGAGGGCTATAAAGCTGAATGTAAGTAAAGTTGAACAGTAATTTATTTTTTATTGATAATTTGAAGATTTTTCTATATAATTTAATAAATGGCTGATTTTAACTGAAACAGAGGTATCTAAATGACTTTTTTCTCAAGATTTTTGAAGGGATTATTAATAGGTGCAGGTGCGATTGCTCCGGGCGTCAGTGGAGGAGCATTAGCGGTAATTTTTGGTCTTTATGATAAAATGACTTTTTTTATAGCCAATTTTACATATAAATTCAAAGAAAATGTCAAATTTTTTATACCGGTTGTAATCGGAGGAGTTTTAGGAGTTTTATTATTCAGCAGAATTATTGAATTATTATTCACATATCATGAGACGGCAGTCAGATATGCATTTATAGGACTTATGTCAGGTACAATCCCTTCGGTTGTAAGGGAAGCGAACAAAAAAGGCTTCAAACAAAGCTATCTCATACCGCTTATTATAACATTTGTTTTAACGCTTATGCTCACATACTTCGAAGAAAGTGCCGTAAGCTTGAATAATTTAAGCGACCCATCGACTTTCAATGTTATAATATACGGGTTAATCATCGGATTCGGAACAATAATTCCGGGGATAAGTGCATCGATTATATTGATGTATATCGGAGCGTATGAATTTGTAATTACCGCCATATCCAATTTGTCTGTTATGTACGGATTTTATATGGGAATTGGTTTTGTTGTAAGTATATTGTTATTTTCTAAATTAATTTCCATGTTATTTAAAAAATTCTACGGTGTTACGTTCTATGCTATTTTAGGCTTGGTTCTTGGATCCATCATCAGTATATTTCCTGATTTTTCATATGCGCCAGACTACATTTTCAATTTTGCGTTATTAATTGGTTGTTTTACATTGTCGTACAATATATCAAAATTGGCTCGTTAAAATTTTTTTTATATATTTATTCATAAAAATAAATTGACTACGGTTGTCCAAAATGATACAATTATGTAAATAAAAATTTAGGATACTGAATTTAAATCATCTTAGCTGAATTATTCTTTATATTTTTAATAAAATTCAGTAAATAAATTTTTATAATATTATTTTTTTTATATTTATAAAATATATAGGGAGGTAACAAAACATGTCAACATTTTTAATCGGACTTATTGTTCTTGTCGTTGGTGGGTATTTTTACGGAATTTACTGTGAAAAAGTTTTCGGACCAGATGACAGAGAGACACCGGCAATTTCTAAAGCAGATGGAGTAGACTTCGTCGTAATGAAAAAATGGAAAAATTCACTTATTGAGTTGCTTAACATAGCAGGTACAGGACCTATATTCGGAGCAATTCAGGGTATCTTGTTCGGACCTATCGCATTTATAACAATCCCTGTAGGATGTATACTTGCAGGTTCAATGCACGATTATTTCTCAGGAATGATCTCTATGAGAAACGGCGGAGCACAGATGCCTAAATTAATCAAAAAGTATTTGGGAAACAACGTGATAAAGGTTTACAACTTCTTCTTATGGATACTGATGTTCTTGGTTGGTGTTGTATTCGTTTATACACCCGGAGATTTAATTGTTACTCAGGTTCTTTCTCAGGAAGCTGCAGTGGCTAATCCTACAGTATGGATTGTATACGGTGCAATATTCTTATATTACCTGATAGCTACATTATTCCCGATAGATGCAATAATCGGCAGAGTATATCCAATATTCGGCGGATTCCTGATATTGTCTGCAGTTGGAATATTTGTAGGAGTTTTGATGGATGGCGGAGCAAATTTGACTGCTTTATCATTTGCATCAAATCCATTTAAAATGCATCCGGGCGGACTTCCGTTCATACCTGTATTCTTTATAACGGTTGCGTGTGGTATTATGTCCGGTTTCCATGCAACACAGGCTACATTGATTTCAAGAACAGTTAAGAGTGAGAAAGAAGGCAAAATGACTTTCTTTAACATGATGTTGGTTGAAGGCTTCATAGCTATGTGCTGGGCAGCAGGTGCAATGATTATATTCGGAAGAGGAACAGAGATGTCAACAGCTCCTACCTTAATGGTTGGATTTGTTTCCAGAGAATTCCTTGGAACCATAGGCGGTATGATTGCTGTACTGGGTGTTATAGTTCTTCCTATCACATCAGGAGACACAGCATTCAGATCATTGAGATTAATGGTTTCTGAACAATTTAACATTGACCAGAAGGCTCCTATAAAGAGAATCATAACTTCAGCGTGTCTTTTCGTTCCGGCGATGATTGTTCTTTATTATGCAAAATCAAATCCTCAAGGATTTAATATCCTTTGGAGATACTTTGCATTTACAAACCAATTTGTTGCTACATTTGCATTAGGAACAATTGCTGTTTACCTGTATATTACAGGAAAGAATTATTTGATAGCATTGTTACCGGGAATGTTCTACTTCTTCGTAACATTGAGCTTCATATTCCACGCACCTATAGGATTGAAGTTAGATGAAAGATTAGGATTAGAACCGACAAGCTATATGGCTTCAATGATTCTTGCAGCTGTTATGGTAGCAGGATATGCGTGGTTCATCAGAAAAAGAGGAACAACGCAGAAAGAACAAATACTTCAAAATGTATTGAACTAAACAAATATAGACCGCCGTCAGGCGGTCTTTTTTTATTGGCTCTTTATTTACATTTATATGAAATTTTGATACAATAGCATATAACTAAATTTGTTTACAGGAGTTTTTATGCAAAGAATACTCAGGATATTTTTTAACAGGGTGACATTCATAGTACTTTCGATTTTAGCCCAGATATTAACATTTGTGGTGATGATAAAAGGCTTTAGCAATTATCTCTTTATTTTTGATTTTTTGTTTATGCTCATAAGTATTTTGGTGGTAGTATATATTTTGAACAGTAAAAGTGACCCTGCTTATAAAATTGCGTGGATTATACCCATTATGCTGTTTCCCATTTTTGGAGGCTTATTTTTTCTGATGTTTGGAGGTACGGGTCTATCAGGAAGGATGAAAAAAAGCATGACTCTCATTGCGGAAAAGATGAAGGAATGTCTGAGTCACAACGATAAAACTCTTCAGATGCTTTCTGAGGATAATAACATTGCGTACAATCAGGCAAAGTATATTGAGAAATATACCATGTGCCCTGTCTATAATAATTCTTACACAGAATTGCTGCCTTCAGGGGAAAGCTTTTTTGAAAGTCTGATAGATGAATTGAAACAGGCTGAAAAATATATTTTTTTGGAGTTCTTCATTATAGAAGAGGGATTTATGTGGAATACAATTTTAGATGTGCTGACAGATAAGGTGAAGCAGGGAGTCGAGGTTCGTGTGATATATGACGACGTGGGCTGCTTGTTTAAACTGCCAATCAGATACAACAAAAAGCTCGAATCAATGGGAATTAAATGCTGTGTGTTCAATCCTTTTTTGCCTGTTATGTCTATTCGCCTGAACAACAGGGACCACCGTAAAATTGCGGTTATAGACGGTAAGGTGGCATTTACGGGAGGCGCAAACATAGCGGATGAATATATCAATAAAATTGAAAAGTTCGGACACTGGCGAGACTGTGCCATCAGAATAGAAGGAGATGCGGTATGGAGTCTGACGGTTATGTTTCTTTCCGTGTGGAGCTATTTAAGGAATGTGGTCGAGGATTATTCTTCATTTAAGCCAAAGAATAACGAAGGCGAAATAGGATGCTGCGGATTTGTTCAGCCTTTTGATGACAGTCCATTGGATGACGAGCATGTAAGCGAAGCTGTATACATGAATCTGATTAATCAGGCACAGAAATATATATACATTGAAACTCCGTATCTCATAGCGGATAATAAAATGATGGTTGCATTATCTCTTGCAGCTAAAAGGGGAGTGGATGTAAGAATATTGACTCCACACATACCGGATAAAAGGTATGCATTTGCGGTAACGCGCTCCAATTATGAGGAGCTTTTAGAATCGGGAGTGTCAATTTATGAATATACTCCTGGATTTAATCACGGTAAGACATTTGTCGTGGATGACATATATGCTGTTGTGGGAACTATAAATCTCGATTACAGAAGCTTGTATCTGCATTTTGAATGCGGAGTGTGGCTTTATAATACAGACAGTGTGCTTCAGGTAAAAGAAAATACTTTAAATGCATTGAGCGTGAGTCAGAAGGTATCGCTGGATAAGTTAAGAAATGTTTCTGAGATAGTAAAGATAACAAGGACTGTTTTAAAAATATTTGCTCCGCTGATGTAGTATTTAAATAAGAAGGAATGACAATGGAAAATAAATTTACACATTTACATGTCCATACAGAGTTTTCTCTGCTCGACGGGGCATGCAGGATAGGAGAATTAATAAACAGAGCAAAGGAACTCAACATGACGTCGCTTGCCATTACGGATCATGGCTGCATGTATGGGGTTGTTGAGTTTTTTAAAGCTGCAAAAAAAGCAGGCATAAAACCAATACTCGGATTTGAAGCCTATGTAGCGCCAAGAAAAATGACGGATAAGGATTCACAGCTTGATAAAAATCAATACCATTTGGTATTGATTGCAGAAAATTATGAAGGCTATAAAAATATCATAAAACTTTGCTCTGCAGGTTTTGTAGACGGATATTATTACAAGCCGAGAGTTGATCATGAAGTTCTCAAAGCACACAGCAAGGGTGTAATTGCTTTGAGCGCGTGTCTGGCAGGTGAGGTACAGTCATATCTGATGGATGACAATTATGAAAAGGCACTTGATACATGTCTTATGTACAAGGACATATTCGGAGAAAATAACTTTTTTCTTGAAATGCAGGATCACGGCATGGAGGAACAAAAGAAGGTCAATCGGGGTCTTCTTAAAATGAGTGAGGAAACAGGGATAAAATTGGTTGCCACCAATGACGTCCATTATATAAATAAAGAAGATGCATACTTTCATGATGTGCTTTTATGTATACAGATGCAAAGAATCGTCAGCGAAGAAGACAGAATGAAATTTCCTTCGGATGAATTTTACTTAAAATCCTATGAGGAAATGGCGAAACTTTTTCCGGAGGAGGCAATTGCAAATACCGCTGCAATAGCCGACAGGTGCAATGTCGAGCTTGACTTTGACACTGTACATCTGCCGGAGTTCAAAATTCCGGAGGGCTATACGAAGACAGAATATTTCAGAGAAATATGTCAGACAGGCTTAAGAGACAGATATAAAAATATAGATGAAGAAATTCAGGAAAGACTGGATTATGAAATCAGTATCATAGAGCAGATGGGATATGTGGATTACTTTTTGATTGTCTGGGATTTTATCAAGTACTCCAGGGATAACAATATAATGGTAGGACCGGGAAGAGGCTCGGCAGCAGGAAGTTTAGTGGCTTATTCCATGAAAATTACCAATATAGACCCATTGAGATACAATTTGATTTTTGAAAGATTCCTCAATCCGGAAAGAATAAGCATGCCCGATATAGACGTGGATTTTTGCTATGAAAGAAGAGAGGAAGTTATAGATTATGTCAAGCGGAAATATGGCAGCGAAAAGGTGGCACAAATTATAACATTTGGTACAATGGCTGCAAGAGGTGCTATCAGAGATGTGGGAAGAGCCCTTGATTTACCCTACAAGGATATTGACGTTATAGCTAAAAGGATTCCCATGAGCCTGGGGATGACTATTGAGAGTGCTCTGGAAATAAATAACGAGCTTAAGGCATCCTATGACGGTGATTTAAAGGTTAAAAAGCTGATTGACTTAGCTTTGAAGGTGGAGGGACTTGCCCGTCACGCATCAACTCATGCGGCAGGAGTCCTGATTTCAAAAGAAGATGTAACAGAATACGTTCCGCTTTCAAGAAATAAGGATGTAATAACAACTCAGTTCAACATGATTGAATTAGAGGAACTGGGACTTTTAAAAATGGATTTTTTAGGTCTCAGGACTCTGACTGTTATAAGAGATGCCATTGATTTAATTGAAAGAAACCATGGTGTCAGGATGGACTTCGATAATTGTCAGTATGATGATAAGGAAGTGTATAAGCTGTTTGCAGCAGCGGAAACCTTGGGGATATTCCAGTTTGAAAGTACGGGCATGAGGTCATTTTTAACGGAACTCAAGCCAACTGAGTTTGAAAATATAGTTGCTGCCAACGCCATGTACAGACCGGGACCCATGGGTCAGATTCCCGCGTTTGTGAAAAACAGACAATATCCTGAGAAAATTGAATATCTGCATCCCATGTTAGAAAATATATTAAACGTAACATACGGATGCATGGTTTATCAGGAACAGGTTATGCAGATAGTAAGAGATATAGGTGGTTTCACTATGGGGCGCTCGGATTTATTAAGGCGTGCCATGGGCAAGAAAAAAATGAGCGTTATGCTCGAGGAAAGAAAAAATTTCATTTACGGTACGCCGCCGGAAAACGGAGAATCGGCAATCCTGGGTGCCGTAAATAACGGCGTCGATGAAAAAACGGCAAATGAAATATATGATTTGATGGTTGAATTTGCAAAGTATGCCTTCCCGAAGGCACATTCAGTCGCATATGCGGCTCTGGCATATGAAACCGCATGGCTTAAGCATTATTATCCCGTAGAGTTTATGGCTGCTTTAATATCGAGCATTATGGGCAGCACGGGTACTGTTTCGTTGTACATCAGAGAGTGCAAAAGATTGGGGATTGAAATCCTACCTCCTGACGTCAATGAAAGCCGTGATAAATTCACTGTGGAAAACGGAAAAATTCGTTTTGGTCTTGCTGCCGTTAAAAATGTAGGCTCGAATGTTATTTCGGAAATAGTTGAAGTACGTGAGAAGAAGGGGAAGTTTACTTCATTTTCGGATTTTTGCACAAAGGTTGATCAAAGTGTTTTAAATAAGAGACAAATAGAATCCCTGATAAAATGCGGAGCATTTGACTCTTTAAATATTTACCGCTCACAGCTTATGAAAATATATGAAAGAACAATAGATTCAATTGTAAGCCAGAAAAAAAGAAATATAGAAGGACAGTTTTCATTAT
>JAFACY010000044.1 GCA_023425285.1 Bacillota bacterium | reverse complement strand
GGCGGTTCCATCCAGGTTCCTACAATCGAAGGCAAGGTTAAGTATGAGGTGCCGGAGGGAACTCAGACAGGAACAGTGTTCAGACTGAAAAACAAAGGTATCAAAAACCTAAGAGGAGCAGGCAAGGGAGACCAATATGTAAGAGTTAAAATAGAGGTTCCTAAAAAGCTTACAGACAAACAAAAATCATTGCTCCATGAATTTGCAACCGAAATGGGAGAAACCACGGATAAGGAAGATAAAAAAGGCTTTTTCGGCAAGATGAAGGATGCTTTCAAGGATTAAAAATACAAGTTATTGATAACATACTTGAATCAAAGAACTCCTAACCGAGTTCTTTTTTTATACCATGTCAGTATAAACAAGAAAGCGATAAATAAATCATCCGGGGGTTTTTGGAAAAAAATGTTGCAAAATAACTTATTTAGGGTATATACTAATAACTGGGGTAGGTTTGAAGCAGCTTAAGATAGCTTTAAACAAGTTAAAATAAGTTTAGAAAATATACAGTAAATTAAGAATTAAGAAATCAAAGACGATATATAGTATAGTTTATTTGACAATCTTAATACACATACAGTATGCAGGGGCTTGATATTTTGCTGAAAATATTATATTATTGGACAAGCGGTGTGATTATTGTTAACATTAATGTTCTATTCTGAAAAAACAATAATATCTTTGAAATAGGGAATAAAATAATGGAAAATGGACAAGATAGAGTTTACAGTACATTAGCATATAGGGGGATAGATACAAAAAATGCCTTGAAATTTAAAGATAGCGGATATCTTAGTTATTCAAACGGTACAGATGAATATTTTGGACATGGTATTTATTTCTTTGAAAATGATGCAAGGGAAGCGTTTAACTTTGGAAAGATTGTTAGAGGTTTTGATGTAGTACATATTATTGAAGCAAAAATAAAGGTTGAATATAAATATATATATGATTTAATAGATGCTGTAACATACCATGAGTATATTAACTTTTTAGAGGATTATATTAAAGACAGGTACAAGGATAGTAGTATTGTGCCCGAAATCGTTGATTGTAAGATTATTAATGATATTTGCAATATAGAAAAATACAAATTAGTCAGGGGCTTTTATAGACCTCATAATAAAAAAGGATCAAGTCTCTTAAAAAAGGGTTTTACAAGAATAGAGAAATGCCACATTCAATTATGTGTTAAAGATGAAAGTATCATAAAAAATAAAGATTTTTATATACATAGTTTCGTGTGAGTTGATAGGAGGAAGCAAAATGCTTGATAAAATTAAGGAATTTTATAATTCTATGTCATTAGATGAATTAACAGAACATTTAAGATCAATAGGAATAGAATTTACTGAAAAAAGAGAATATAGGTTGAAAAACAGGATAAAAATATCTGACAATTATAAGCATTCAATCACTTGTAAATACAGTCTTGGAAGAGATATGTATTACAACGGTGATGCTGCTGCATAAGAGGACAAGCTATGAAAGAAAGCAAATTTAAATTTAAAATACCGTTTTTAAAAAAGATTGTTTTTGAGTGTAATAGTAATTATTCGTGCGAAGAAATCGAACTGAATGTGAGAGCCAGAACTTCTATAAGAAAAAACGAAGATGAAGCAAGTGTATCTTTAGATATTGAAATTTTTGAACAGGAAAAGCTAATTGAAAATCCATATTATATAAATATAATAATGGAAGGTGGCTTTACATGGTCTCGGGATTTAGAAGAAGATAAAATCAACGAATTGCTTAAAACAAATGCACCGGCAATCTTGCTTTCATATATAAGACCATACTTATCTGATTTAACAACAGGGGCCGGATATCCGCCGTTAATATTACCTTTGTTAGATTTCAATGAAAATGAAGCGGTATTTGAAGATGAAAATAAAATTACATAAAGACTAACTTTACTCCGGAGTAATCCGGAGTATTTTTATATCATTAATATAAGTATTGTTTATTAGACATTGTGGACAGTAATAACATATTGATATGCCAAAAAATATCTATTAGTGTCAACGTACTGTAGGGAAATTTAAAACTTTACATAATTGTATAGAAATGATATAGTCGAAATATGTAATAATATGGGCAAATATATCAAAATTGTGATAGACAAAAGTCAAGAAAGACCTTATAAACAAGTTATTTAAAAGAGGGTGAATGGGAGATATTAATATGTATAAAAAGACTGATAACTTTAACATAGGAAGAAAAAAATGCTTTATATATATTATTGCTTATATATTTATTTTAAACTCTGTCAGAACTACTGCATTTGCAGCAAACAATAATATTGATGTTGTTGGTCGTGTATATGAGTTTGATAAAGACAGCAATTATGAATTTACCGCGTCAGAGAATTTTTCTGAGGCTGACTCTG
This sequence comes from Bacillota bacterium, assembly GCA_023425285.1. Lineage (GTDB taxonomy): Bacteria > Bacillota > Clostridia > Tissierellales > Sedimentibacteraceae > Sedimentibacter. The sequence goes on along the minus strand of JAFACY010000044.1, from coordinate 6,366 downwards.
ACAACACATATGGTAATCTCTCGATAGCCGGAAATATACTAAATACATCCTTAAAAGATGGCGTACCATCATACGAGGTCGATACAGGTAATTTAGCTTTTTTTTATACATATGGAGATAGCTTGTTAAATGCAGGGGAAGAAGAATGGCATCTCATAGATGATAAGAGTAAAAAAATCGATAGTATGATAATTGACGAGCAAATCATGAAGGGTACAATTATTTTACAAACATCAAAGGACAGAAATACTTGGATTGATGTTGATTGCATTACAAATGCATTTAGTGACACACCAATCAGAACGAGTTCCTTTTACTCAACAACAGATGTTCAACTTGTAAATGGCTGCTTTTACCGGATTATTGTTGTTTATAAAGTTAGAATTAAAACTGATCCCAAGAAACTTTTATTTATCGCACTTGATAATTATGAGTACAAGAAATGCGCAGAAATTTACGAATTTTACGCCTCTATAAATAGCACAAATGCTGATGAGGTAGAGCTAAGCCAAACATATAGCATTGGTTCAAAAACACGCACAGAAAAATTTGAGGGTTATTCCGGCAAGGCGGGAATTGATAAAAAAGATCATCACTACGGATGGGATATAGGAAACTTTTTTTTGAGTGGTTATACTGACAAGGTCACAGATGCTGACGGCAATGTAGTTTTCTTGAAAAATTTGGGGGATAAGGTGACACTGTGGTTTTTACTTAAGCAAAACATTAATGCCATTCAGGGAAATAATGATTTGACGGTTACAGCCGATACAGGAGGCTACGATCAGTATTTTGAAACGCCAAAAATGAACTTTGGTCGTGGCGCATTAATTATACGGTATACTGACTATAACAACGTATCTGCAGAGCCAATTATTTACACAAATTATCTGGAGGCAAATGCAACGGTTGATGCAAATTCAAAGGTTCAGCTGTTTGAAGAGGGTGATTACGAAGTGGCCCTTGACTATGAGGTCACAAATGATAAGTTGATTGATAAAGTGAGCCATTATCGAATATTTTTTAAATTTTCCGTACGCAATAGTAATTGCATGGTGTACCCGTTCGATTTAGCAACAGGGAGTGAGCTTACAAACAGTTCCATGACTAAAAACGGATTTCGTCTCGATTTAGCGAAATCTCGATATTTAAAAATAAATGTAAAGCGGGAAGTGCTTAAGGACAGTGCGGATGGCCTTATTGAAGATGCTCGCTTTAACGGCTCCGCACAGGATGGCGCAAGGTACACCGATGAAGGTATTTACACGATTACCGTAAGTAACAAATATACGAATCAGTTTACCGTAAAAAAGATATATGTCGGAACCAATAATGTGTTAAGGGCGCAAATGACAACAGGACTGACTATTTCTGAAATCAATGACCTGGTTGCAGATGGTGCAACAATTTCAGATGACGGTATAATCACTATGACTACAATAGCACTCCCGTCTGAGCTACCTGTTGAACGTACAGATGAGGAATCTTTTATAGATAATTTGTCAGACGAGGAAATTCAAATGCCGGAAGAAAATAATTCAACAATAACTTCGATAATCATTGTGAGTTGTGCAATAGTAGTTATTTGTATTGTGTTCTATACTGTATATATAAAGAAACAAAATAGAAAGATGCAGAATCCACCAAAAGATAACGAGGAGGTAACCAAGCAATGAAAAGATTGATTGCCATGCTCCTTTGCTTTACAATGCTATTAACGGGATGCACAAAAGCTCCAATACAATATATGATTAATGTGCCTGCTTCAAACTCAATCATTAACTCCGGAAATGCGGTAGAAGTTAAAACAAACAATGAACTTGAGTTTAGAGGTTTAGATGATAATGCGCTACTCGTTTATGTAGAGGATTTAGTTTATGATGAAACGGTTACAGTTCTGAATAGTGATGAATATGTAGTTGAAAGTGTTAACGCTATATATATATCAAAAGAATATATTGACGAAGTCGCCTTCAACTCACAGTCAAATGTTTTCTTTGGATATACGCTAAACGAACTAAATGAGATTTTTCAAGGATCACGATATATAATTACTTTGAGTGAAGACGGAGAAACAACCGTACAGGAGCTGCAAGAAATTACAGACACCTACAGCGAAGACATCATGAAAAATGTCGCAATTGGTACGGGGGTAATACTTGTTTGTGTTACCGTATCTGTTGTAAGTTCAGAGTTGGGCGCGCCTGCGGCTTTTTCTGCTATTATTTCTGCTTCTGCCAAATCAGCATCAATATTTGCGCTCTCATCCGCCGCCTTTGACGGTATACCAGCTGGGATTGTAAGAGGATACCAGACGGGAGATGTCAATGCAGCATTGAAGGCTGTTGCTATTTCCGGTAGTGAAGGCTTTAAGTGGGGTGCCATTACAGGTGCTGTATTCGGAGGTGCAAAAGAAGCCTTCCTGCTGAAAAAAGGGACGATAAGCGGTTTGACTATGGGCGAAGTTGCAAAAATTCAAAAAGAGTCGAAGCTGCCAATGGATATAATCAAACAAATTCATACAATGGAAGAGTATGATGTATATAAAAAAGCAGGTTTGGTGACAAAAATTGTTAATAAACGAACAGCTCTTGTACAATATATCGACTTGAATTACAAAAGTACCTTGCCAGATGGAACGGAGGTCACAAACCTTACAAGAATGCTAAAAGGATATGCACCGTTAGACCCGGTCACCGGAAAGCAATATAACCTACATCACATAGGTCAAAAGGCAGACGCAACACTTGCTGTACTAACTGAATCACAGCATCAGTCAAACTCGAAGATACTGAATATTTTAGGTAAGGAATCGGAAATTGATAGGTTGGAATTTGATAAGATACGAAAAGCATTTTGGAAGGATTTAGGTAATCAGTTTGCTAATGGAGGTGTTTGAGCATGAAAGATATAATTAATGCCATGAGATCTCTACCGGACTTTATAGGGTCAAACGGTCGAGATGAAACCGATATCTGCTCTGCAGAGGAAGAATTAAATTTGAAATTTTCAACAGATTACAGAAGATATTTGAAGGAAATAGGGCTTGCCTGTTTTGACGGGCATGAGATCACGGGTATATGTGCGTCATCACGACTGAACGTGACTGAGGTAACCCAGGAGGAACGAAAAAGAAATGCATCCATAAGGCCGAATATGTATGTGGTTGAACAAGCAAACATTGACGATGTTGTAATATGGCAAGATCATACCGGTATTGTGTATCAGACAATCGGCGATTCAGCTGCACAGAAAATAGCTGAGTCTTTAATAGATTATCTGTGTGATTAATGGATGATTGTTGAATCATTGGCATCCTTACTGACTATTGATGAGGTAGCAAAAAAGTTATTGTACTGTAGAAAGGTTATCCGCATTAAACAATCTTACATGAATGAAGATAATAAGGTTGAATAGTGAGATTTATAGCTCGAATCTGATCGAGATAATGACATACAATGAAAAACTTCAATTTCATAAAAATAGAAAATATTAAATATGAGAGGTATTATGCAGAAAACAATAACTTATTTATATCCAGATGCAAGCAATGCAGCTAATTTAAAAATGTACCAAGATCGTACAAATCAAATAAAGGCTTTTTATTTCACGCGAGATAGTTATAAACAAGTCTATGATTTACCTTATTCGCTTATTTATTATTTCTCCCCTAAAATATTTTATAAAATTGACATTCTCACCTCTCAATGATAAAATTAGCATGTCACTGGGCAAGTGACAAGAGGAAAGCAAAAAATTTGGAGGTAGAAATGAAATCAATAATCAGACTTAGAATGAGTGCGCATGAAGCTCACTACGGCGGAGATTTAGTTGACGGAGCAAGGATGTTAGGATTGTTCGGAGACGTGGCTACAGAGCTCTTAATCAGAAACGACGGAGATGAAGGATTGTTTGTTGCTTACGACAGCGTGGAGTTCCTTGCACCGGTATATGCGGGAGACTACATTGAGGCAGAAGGAGAAATTGTATCCGTTGGCAACACTTCAAGAAAAATGAAGTTTGAAGCAAGAAAGGTAATAGTTCCGAGAAAGGACATAAACGACTCTGCATGTGATTTTTTAGAAGAGCCGGTCGTAGTTTGCAGAGCAAGCGGAACATGTGTTGTGACAAAAGATAAGCAAAGAAAGAATAAATAGTGTAATTATACATGACGATACTTTAAATTCAATAAATATTAATATGTATTAACACAGCATTCGGACAAGCATAATACCATAGCAAGGTAGTATGCTTGTTTTTTGCTTATATGTAATTAAAATGTAATTGAAATGAAATTGAAATAAAATTGTATAATAATAAAATTGTAACATGAAAAATATATAATTAAATAAAAAAATGTCGATAGACAGTGACGAGAGGTTATATCAGTGCAAAGATCGAACTTGAGGCTGGGAGAGCTTTTATTATATGCAGGTAAAATTACAAGAGAGCAATTACAGGAATCTATAGAAATTCAAAAGACTACTGAGATGAAGCTGGGTGAGATCATTGTAAGCAAGGGATGGTTAAAGCCCGAAGAAATCGTGGAAGCTTTAGAAAGACAGCTTGGATTTCCGGAGGTTGATTTAGGCAAGTATGAAATCAATACCAACGTAGCCACTCTGATACCCGAAAGCATAGTAAAAAAGAATAAGCTGATAGCCATAGATGAAAAGGATGGCAGATTGGTGGTTGCTATGGTGGATCCCTTGAATTTTTTTGCCATAGACGACATAAAGCTGTACACAAAAATGAGTGTAATACCATGTCTCGCCGCCGGTGCAGATCTGGACAAGGTTATAGAAAAATACTACAGCGGCATAATGACTCAAAAGGCATTGACTGAGTTTTCAGATGCATTCGTTTCCGCCGAAGATGACGGCGTGGAAGAAGAAATGCTTGAGGTTGCAACAGCGCCTATAGTCAAGCTGATAAACTCCATAATAGAACAAGCCATGAGAGGCAGTGCCTCTGATATACATATTGAGCCCAGTCACAATGACATAAGGGTCAGATTCCGTATAGACGGTGATCTGAAAGAAATAATGACATTGCCCAAATCAAATCTGTCAGCCATAGTGACAAGGGTGAAGATTATAGGCAGAATGGACATAGCAGAAAAAAGGATACCGCAGGACGGCAGAGTCGAAATGAAATTTAACGACAAGGAAATTGATTTGAGAATTTCCACACTGCCCACAGTCTACGGAGAAAAAATAGTTATAAGAATACTGGACAAGAGTAACTTCAACTTTACAAAAGAAGGTTTAGGATTCAGTGCAAACAATCTGGACAAATTAAACAAAATGATAGCACAGCCCTATGGTATGCTTTTAGTTACGGGACCTACGGGAAGCGGTAAATCCACCACTCTTTATACAATTTTGAGAGAGCTGAACGTGCAGACTAAAAACGTAATCACCGTAGAAGATCCTGTGGAGTACAAATTAAAGGGAATAAATCAGATACAGGTAAATACAAAGGCAGGACTCACATTTGCGGCAGGCTTAAGATCCATACTCAGACAGGACCCTGATACCATAATGATAGGTGAAATCAGGGACGGCGAAACGGCAGAAATTGCGGTCAGAGCAGCTATTACAGGGCATCTGGTGCTGTCCACACTGCATACTAATGACAGCCCGTCAACCATAGCCAGACTTGTAGATATGGGATTGGAACCGTACTTAGTATCATCAGCCGTAATAGGGATTATATCTCAGAGACTGGTAAAGATGTTGTGTCCTAAGTGCAAGGAAAAATATGAAGCAAGTGATACGGAAAAGAAAATACTTGGCGTTGATGGGGAAAAAGATGTGACACTTTACAAGCCGGTAGGATGCAATGCCTGCAACAACGGATACAGAGGCAGAGCGGCAGTCCACGAGGTAATGCTTGTAAATGAAAGTATACGAAGGTTTATAAACGAAGGTGCAAACACCGATGATATAAGAAGCAAGGCATTGGAAGACGGTATGACTACCTTGTTGCAATCAGCATCAGACCTGGCATTAAAAGGAGATACGTCATTCGAAGAAATAATGAGAGCAGGATACACATTAGGATAACAGGGGGATAATATGGAATTATTACAATTATTGAGTACGGGAGTTGAAAAAAACGCGTCGGATATTCATTTAACCGTGGGGATACCGCCCACATACAGAATAGACGGCGTATTGATTTCCTCAAATGAAAGAGCTTTGACACCCGAGGATACGGCATACTTGGTGGCACAAGCATTGGATGAAAGCAGATTTAAAAAATTAAATCAGGACGGAGAAATAGATTTTTCATACTCCATACCCAAGATAGGCAGATTCAGAGTAAATGCTTTTATGCAAAGAGGAAGCTATGCCATGGTAC
>JAFACY010000292.1 GCA_023425285.1 Bacillota bacterium | reverse complement strand
CCTCCCCACTATACAAAAACAAGTATGACATCAGTATGTCATACTTGAATATTGATTTAATATTTTTTTGCAGTCTTCTTTTATTTTGCCGACAACCTCTTCCGGTTCAATAACTTTAGCAAGATCTCCAAAAGAAATTATTGTTGCATACCATAACTGCTCATTTTCAGGAACTGTGATCTGATATATAAAATCGCCATTTTTAAGTTCTTCTATAATTTTCCCGTTCAAATATTCCATGCACTTTGATTTTATAGAAGCTTTACAATACAGCTTTATATTAATCATTTTTCTCTTATCTTCTGATTTTTCCCATCTGTTCCTTGCTTCATCAGGATTATGTATTCTTTTATTTTCATGTCCGGTAATTTCCAATTTCTCCATTCTGACCAATTTAAAAATGCAATAATCATCATATTTGGGATAATAACACAGCAGATACCAGTTATACCATTTGTACATTGTTGCCACAGGCTCAACCTCAAACTCCTTATTTTCATTTTCTGCATTTGTATATGTAAATCTGACGGTATGTCGTTGTTGTATAGCCTGATTCAATGTATTCAGCAAATTATTTACATCATTGTTTTCACTTACAACTCCTAAATCAAGCATTATATCGGACTGTCTGCCGGAGCTAAGGTTTTGAAACTTTTCCAATACACCATTCAGTTCCTTGCTGCTGTAAGCCGATGCCAATCCCTGTAAAGCCGTAACTATGTAGGAGTAATCTGTCTGACCCATTACTTGTCTTTCCATTTTAAATGTATCAATTATTTCATATCCGCCTTCCGGACCATATATTGCTGCTACCGGTATTCCTGCCAGACATAATGTGTTTATATCTCTCATAATAGTCCTGGCTGATACTTCAAATCGTTCTGCCAGGGTTTGTGCTGACGTTCGCTTATGGTTCAGCAGATATATTGTTATTCCAAGCAATCTATCTATTTTCATTCTTATCATCCATTCTGATTTCTCATATCATTATTCAAAACTTTATAAACTCTGGATTTGCCTTTACTTTTCAATTCCATACCTTTTTTATAAAATATTGCAATATAAGCACAAGCAGTTTGCCGAGCAAATACATTTCAATTGTACTCCTGTGAAAAGTTTTTATCAAGGAAAACACCTCCGCCGTAGGTGAATTTACTATTTCACAGGGTATTTTTCTCATCGATATTGACATATGTCAGCAATAGTATATAATGTAATTTATATACGGCATATGTCAGTATCATTGAAATAATATGCCTGAAAAGTGAAGGGAGTAAACATTATGACATATCAACCTGAATTATCATCTGCATTTAATGATACATATCTGAGAAGTCGGCATATTTCACCGCAATCGGGAATGTGTTCTCTTTGTACAGAGGAATGTGATGGTACATGTGAAATTGCATTAGCATCGGTGTTGGGAGCACAAGCTGTATATCCGACGAATACAGGCTCCAATCAAGTTGCATCAGAAAAGGATTATCCTGTTGATTTTTCTCACTTTAATATTAACGGACGCGTATTTGGTGCTGTCGGAGCCAATGAAAACTACGATGAAGCAACCATCTACCATGTAAAAACAGAGAGAGAGTATGGTACGCTTAATCCCGTTAAATTAGCTATGCCGATTATTTTGCCCGCAATTATAAAGCTAAACTGGGAGGATTATTTTGGCGGCGCGGCTATGTCAGGTGTTACAGCCGTGATCGGAGAAGGTGCGAGGAACAAGAATTCCGCCTTAAAGATTGAGAACGGAAAAATCATTGACTTTCCGATGCTAAAGCCCATATTGGACTCCTTCGGTAAATACTACAGAGGATATGGTCAGATTGTGCTGCAGTGCAATGTGGAGGATGACATGCTGGGACTTCCGGAATATGCAATAAAGGAGCACAGGGTTGAAGCAATTGAATTCAAGTTCGGTCAGAGCGCAAAGGGAACTCAGCCGGTAATTAAGCTGAAAAACAGAGTAGAAGCAATTAAAAAACAGGAAATGGGAGAACTTGTTTTTCCTAATCCAATGAATCCTGAAATCATCAAAGCATATGAAGAAGATGTATGTCCGAATTTTTATTCCTACGGAAGACTTCCCCTATGGGATGAGGATTACCTGGTTAACAGGATTGAAGAATTGAGAAGCATGGGATTAAAGAATGTGTATTTTAAAATGGCAGGTTATGACATAAGTGATTTAGAGAAGGTTATATTGATTGGGAGCAAGGCCATGGTTGATATGATAACATTTGACGGTGCAGGAGGAGGAAGCGGTTACAGTCCGAATAAAATGATGAACGAATGGAGTCTGCCCACAATAGTATTGGAAGATGCTGTCTGTACCATTGTGAATAAATTAAAGACCGAAGGTCATCAGATACCGTCCGTCACGATTACCGGAGGCTTTACCTCAGAGGATCAGGTATTTAAAGCATTGGCTTACGGAAATGGCAGTGTAGACACCATAGGACTGTGCCGTGCATCCATGACTGCCGCAATGGCAGGTAAAAGAATAGGCAGTATGATTAAGGAAGGAAAAATACCTAAGAATCTGAAAAAATACGGAAGCACCATAGAGGATATATATGGTGATCTGCCCGACTTGAGAGCCTTGTACGGAAAGAGGGCTAATGAGTTTCCTTTGGGTGCTGTAGGCGTTTTTTCCTATCTTAATAAAATTAATTTCGGTATAAAACACTTTGCGGCATTAAACCGCAAATTTGATATTTCATACTTAGACAGAAGTGATTTGATTCCATTAACACGAGATGTAAAGGATCTGATTAACGGTAAATGGATGCAGTAATAAGTTCGTTTATTCAACATTTAATTCATCAGACAAAAGCTTCAGAGCCTGTTCGTTTGTGATGCGATAACCGGTCTGTGTTCTTTCTAAATAACCGTTTTGTGTAAACTCACCGAGCATTTGCGTCAGATGACGATAGGATACTCCCAGGTATGCGCTGGCATCGGTGTTACGCTCATTGTATATACCGTCAGATGCGGCAAAGAGAATAAAATGTGCAAGACGGTTAGCCAGCGGGAATCCCTGTGTACTTAAAAG
>JAFACY010000282.1 GCA_023425285.1 Bacillota bacterium | reverse complement strand
ACCGTTATTACAATAGCAGCACCTGAAAATGTTGATATCCACCATCCGTTTGTCAGATATGATTTTCCGTTATAAACCATCTGACCCCAGCTCATTACATTGGGATCACCAAGTCCCAAAAAGCTCAGTCCCGATTCTGTAAGTATGGCTCCCGATATGTTCATTGTTGTATTGGCAATGATCGGAAATATACCATTAGGTATAATATGCTTGACTAAAGTTTTGAATTTACTTTCACCTATGGTTTCCAGTGATTTCACAAAAGTTCTCTGCTTGAGAGAAAGGGCCTGAGCTCTCATAAGTCTTGCATTTCCGGTCCAGGTTGTTATGCCTATTACTACCATCATGTTGAACATGCTCGAACCAAACAGAGCAACTATGATGAGTATCAGGAAAAATGTCGGCATCATCAAAAATACATTTATTATCTCTGACAGAACCGAATCTATCTTTCCGCCATAAAATCCCGAAATACCGCCTACGAGCGTCCCGACAATTCCGGATATGGAAGCAGCCACAACTCCAATAATTATGGAAGTACGCGCTCCGTACAGTATCCCGCTGAATATATCTCTGCCCAAGCCATCTGTTCCCAGCAGATAATCTTTACCTGGAGGGTTTACCATATCATCATTTAATGAAAAGGGATCATGAGTAGCAATCAACGGTGCGAAGAAAGCCAGCAAAATAATTACTGCCAATAAGATTATGCCTATTTTGAGCTGTCTGACCTGGTTTATCAAGGATAGCATTCTTTCCATCTTTGTAAAAAAATCTCCTGATTTGTTCATTTTCCACAATCCTTTCTGACTAATCGTATCTTATTCTTGGATCAATAACGGCATAAATCAAGTCCACAACTATCATACAGACAGCTATTGAAACTGATAATATGAGATATATCCCCATGAGAAGCGGATAATCCCTTTTAGATATTGCTGTCATCATCAGTCTTCCCATGCCTGGCCATGCAAACACTATCTCAATAATTGCAACCCCGGATATAACATATGCCAAGTTAATGCCAAAAACAGTTATTGTGGGAAGTATAGCGTTTTTGAATATATATTTACTGAATATTTTATTTTCCTTCATACCTGCCGCTCTGAATGTAGTTATGAAATCCTCGGACATTGTTTGAATCACCGAAGCTCTTGCTATACGGAAATAATATGGTATTTGAATCAATGTTACCGTTATGAGAGGCAACGCCAAATGCCACAATATATCAAACACCTTAGCCATTCCTTCGTGCTGTGCCCTTAAATCCACCATGCCGGCCGTCGGGAAAATTTTAAGCTTGGATGCAAATATAAGAATAAACATAAGTCCCAGCCAGAAGCCCGGTGTTGAATCAAATACATAGGATAAACCATTCATGGTAACATCAAACAGTGATCCCCTTTTCCTTGCCGCAAATATTCCCGTTGCAGTTCCGATTACCACAGCCAGCAATATACTTGTCAATGCCAGAAGAAGTGTAGGACCTACTTTTTCGAATATAAGCTTGCTTACAGGCTCACTGCTCATTATGGAATATCCGAGATCCCCTTTCAGCAATGTTTTTACATAGCTGATAAACTGAATATATATGGGATCGTTTAATCCGTATTTTTCTGTTAGTGCATCAATCATTTCCTGAGATGGATTATCTTTTCCCGCCAAAAGACTGATAGGATTCCCAGGAGCCAGATGTATTAACATAAAGTTTATGACTAATGAAACCAAAATTATAAGAATTCCGGTTAATATTCTTTTTCTTAGATATCTTGCCATTATTCCGCTCCTTGTGAGTATTCATCCGGTTAATTTATATCATTCTCTTCTGGCCTTGCCTGTTATGTGCTCAATTTGAATCTTTACAACACAGGTTTTGTCAAAATCCTCCGCAATATGCTCCAATCCCTCTTTTTTGAAGTCCGATGAGTACTTGTCTATCATTAATACAAGTGCATGTCTCTTTTCTTCCTCATCTGCTATGACCGCTTTTCCAAAAACCATTACACTTTCATAATTTGTTACAAACTCGGCTCCAAGCACTTCTGTTTTCCCGACATAAGTAAATGCCACCTTGTCATTAGCAGTGATACTCTCGTGTATATTTCCTCCCTTTAAAAAAAAGTGAACATAAATATTATCGCCTTCAAGCACATAGTTCAAAGGAGTAGAACAGGGATATCCGTTTGTTCCGATTGTTCCTATAACACCATATTCGCCCTCACTTAGAATTTTTCGGCTTTCCTCTTCCGAAAGCTGTCTGTCCTTCCTTCTCATAGCCTTAAACATATCCGACCTCCATTTAAAATGTTATTTGTTTTTAAATATATAATTTACTATTTCATCAATCAATTTTGGTACGATAACAGTCAGGCTTTCCCTATTTACTCTCTCTGTCGCCTGATGATAATCCTTGCTCCACGGACCAAATATAATTGAAGGTATATTAAGCTTTTCTATGCCTTCAAAATCTATAGAATATAATTTGCCCCACATGGGTGTGTTGAGAGAAAAGCTGTCATAGTCAAATGCCTTGTCAACTGCACAGTAACTGCAGTCAGAGAGCCCCACGGTATAGTTTTCATAGTTTAAATCGTAATTGAAATTATCATGAGCATAATCTCTTATCAAATCGTAGCACTCATCGATTATATGTCCCTTGCCGCTGATTTTCCTGCTGTTGAGCGCCGGATAATACGGAGGAGCAAATCCCAGCACGATGACAGGATAGCTTATACCTGTAAAATTCAGCACTTCATCCATTATCCTGATTGTTGCCTGAGGATAATTTATTTCATTTTTAACTATTTTTTCCGAAATTTCTCCGTACAGTTTTTCATAAAACCTGGCAAATCCCTCTTTATCCTTTTCAAAGGCTATTTTCATCAGTTCTGTAAAAGACATAACCGCAGGCTTGAACTCAATTTCCCGTTCCGAGCAATGCATGTTCCTGCACTTGTATTCGCTGTATATCGTTTTCATTTTATTTACGTAGGCTTCAAAGGAGTCATTTGAAATTCTTCTAAGCTTTTCAATTATTTCATCAGGTGATGTATAAAAGCTTATTACGCTGAAATATCCGCATGCCCTGATAGGTACTGAAACATCATATTCAACCTTCATATCCTTAAAATAGTTCCATGTGGGGGGAACAGTAATTTCCCCGTCGAGCTCATCGCTGAACTCCAGAGAAAGCTCAGTCCTTGAAAAAATCTCTCCCAAAACACCGATTGGATTCAAACCGTCAAAGCATCTGCATATGTGTGATTTCTGACCCTGTGCTAATATTACGGGCATACATTTTCCGGCTGTGCCTAAAGAAACAACGTGCTTTCCGTTAACCTTGAAATTAGGTTCACAGTCTATCAAAAAAGAATACTCCAGATCAAATTCCTCTTTAAGTTGGCTCAAAAGCTTAACAGCTCCGCGCATACCTGTTGAATATGATTCCTCATCCGGTACGGAAATAAAAAGAATATTACCTTTTCTTTCTTCCATCTCAGAGTATCTTTCCAGATATGCAAGCTGTATCGCCAGTCCGCCCTTCATATCCGCCGCACCTCTGCCGAAAATCCATTCACCGGAGTTCAAATCCTCCAGTGCTTCTGCATTGATATTAATTTCCCTGATTTTTTCAGGAAGCTTTTCAATATCAAACGCATAATCCCTTATGCTGCCATAATCATCAATCCCAACCACATCATAATGATTCATGAGAACAACTGTCTTGCCGGATTTCCCTTTTACCAGTCCATAGGAAACTCTTCTGCCAAGGTGATCATCCTCAATTGCGAAATTGCCGAACAAGTTTGGATTTTCTCTGAAGTATTTTATGTTCATCATATAATCGTATAAATACTCCGATACCTTATTTTCGTTTTCTGTTGCAGAAAAGCTGTCAATAGAAACGGTTTCCTTTAAGATACTTAAAATTTTCTCTTTAATCTTAACTCACTCCTTCAATCTATATATTCTTCATATGGCTTTTTACTTATTTTGAAATCATCTATTTTATCCTTATAATTTTCATATAAATAGTTCATCATAAAAAAGATAAAGCTGGTAACAGGTGAGGTATCTATCACTCCCATCTGTTCATTTCTTCTTAAATTAAATATCATAGAATAATCCGACAAATCCTTGAATGGATTGATAAAGCTGTCTGTTATGGTAATAATCGTGCTTCCGTTTCTCTTGACCGTTTCAGCCTGTTCCTTCGTATATTTGTAGTGAGGTGCGAAAGACACCACAATGGTTGCGGAATCGTCATCTATATCCTCAAAGGTGTACGAGTTTTCATACATGAGCTTTGAAAAATACACTCGGCTTCTTATGCTGTCAAAAAGATGAAGCAGCTCAGATGCAGTACCAAAGGAATCCATAAATCCTATTATCAGAATTCTTTTCTTACTCATTAAAATTTCACAAATCCTTTTAAATTCCTCAAAATCAATATTCTGATATGATTTACCAAGCTGTAGCGTCTGCTTGCGTATATGTTCATCAATTTCCACATCATGTATCCCGTTCGTAAGAAGACCTTTTCCGTTACCCAAATCTAAATTTTCAGAATTGTCAATCACACTTTTTTCCATCACCTTGCGCATATGAGAAAAGCTCTCAAAGCCTAGCGCGTACGCAAACCTTATAACTGTTACTTCACTGACAGAAACCTTCTTACTTAACTCTGATGCCGTATCGAATATAACATGTTCAAAATTATCTATTATATATTTCGCTATTTTTTTTTGTGATTTTGACAACGATTCAAATTTATCCTTCAGCAGATTAATAAAATCCATAAACACCTCTTTTTCAAAAATGAATTAAATAATTCATTTTATATTTATTTGTATTAAATATTTCATATTAATAATAATCATTTTTTTCAACTTTGTCAATGTTTTATTTATCTATATATAAAATAGTTTTATTGTTTATTTCCCCATTGGATCTGAAAAGCAAGTGTATTAATAATATTTTTTCAATTATATCATAAAAATTATTGATATTTTTATTTTTTAAGGTTATACTATCGAAAAGGAGTGATGATATGAAAAATCGCGATCTATATCTTACACAGCTCATCAGTTTCAAGGATAAACCTTTAATAAAAGTAATAACAGGCTTGAGACGCTGCGGTAAGTCAACTCTGCTTTCTCTTTTCGAAAATTATTTACTGAAAATCGGCATTTCAAAGGACAATATTATACGTATGAATTTTGAATCCTTTGAATTCGATGAACTTACTGACTATAAAGAGCTCCACACTTACATAAACAAACGGCTTAACAATAATTATGAAAAATATTATATTCTGCTTGATGAAGTGCAGCAGATATCTTCATGGGAAAAAGCTATTAATTCTTTTCTTGTGGATGCAGATGTTGACATATACATAACAGGTTCCAATGCTTATTTGCTTTCTTCCGAGCTTTCCACATTATTGTCAGGCAGATATGTAGAAATCAAAATGCAGCCGCTGTCCTTCAAAGAATATTTGGATTTTACAGAGACTGAAAATAGCGAAAACCTTCAGGAGAAATTTAATAAATACATCAGGTATGGCGGTCTTCCAACGGTGGTTGATCTGATGGATAATCCGGATACAATCGGTCCTTTCTTAGAAGGAATATACAACACCGTCATGATGAAAGATGTGATCGAAAGAAATGGTGTAAGGGATGCGGCTCTCCTCGAAAGCATATTGAAATACATAGCTTCTAACATAGGAAGCATTGTTTCCACTAAGAAAATAAGTGATTATCTGACAAGCAGCGGAAGGAAGACAAACAGCGATACAATAGATAATTATCTTAAAATGCTGGAAAATGCATTCATCATCTACAGAGCAAATCGTTATGACTTAAAGGGTAAAATGTTTTTAAAAACTCTTGAAAAATACTATATTGTAGATATGGGCATACGCAACCGGCTTACAGGACTCAGCAATACTGATTATGGACATATTTTGGAAAACCTTGTATATTTGGAATTGTTAAGGCGCGGCTACAAAGTGACAATCGGAAAGGTCGGTACATTAGAAGTAGATTTTGTTGCCACTAAAGCAGATGAGAAGATTTACTACCAGGTATCAGCCACAATCCTTGATGAACAAACCCGGGGGAGAGAACTTCGTCCCCTCCAATCTATACCTGACAACTATCCGAAATACATTATTACCTCAGACCATACTATCTTCATCGACTATTCCGGTATCAAGGTTAAAAATATAATAGATTTCTTGCTTGAAGCCCCTCAATAATGTAACCGCTCGATAACAAAGCGTATTGTAGAATAAAAGCCCTTTTGATATAATCGTTATGTCGAAAGGGCTTTGTTGTATTATTCAGTTTCAGGACTTAGAGTACTATTAATAAATGTTAAGTTTGTTCAGTCTTGCACTTTCAACCAAGGTACCATTATACCCTGATAATCTTGAATAAAGAATTTATTTTTTTACCTCAAATTCTATCTGAAGTTTATCATTACTAAATGAATTTTCTGCAATCTTTTTATCTGATACTTGTCCGGATAAGCTCCTATACCTAAAATCAATATCTTGTTAATTCATTAAAAATCATAATAGCATATTGATCCGTCATGCCGGCTAAAAAATCAAGGATTGCTTTTATATATATTTGCTGACTTTCCAGCATCCCGTAAAGCTTCTTGTTTTTACTTTTGGCTCTGAATCCTAATTCTGAATAACATATAATCCAATCACTGAAATCCTTATAAAGCTGTGGATATGTCTCCTCTATTTTTTCCAAATTTATAAGTGTATTTTCTCCATCATATAAGTCATAAAGAGTATCAAATATTGAATTAAGCACCAGGTCAACATATTTCTTAAAATGATCGAACTTTTTATTATAATATATATTCTCATAGTTATATTTTTTAACTTCATTCATCATTTCAACATGTTTTTTTGATAATAGTAATCCCGTTTCAGGAGAACTATTTTTGCAAAGATCCATTATCAAGCCATGTATTATAACAGTTGTATTTAACTCATTGTATCCATATTTCTTTGACAGCTTTATTAAATCACGCAGCTCTGGTTTGCCTATAAATTCGATTCTGAAAGCATCCTCTATATCTCTGCCCAAGTAAGAAATTTTATCCGAAATTTTTACTACGCAGGCTTCCCAGGTGTACGGCTGATATTGCCCTGCGCGTGTAAAATCATTTAACTCAATAGCTTCCTTCCTTGGGAAAATTCCGTTTTCATCAACTTCTCCACAATGAGATATAATTCCGTCCCTTGTAGCATAGGTTAAATTGAGATTTTGAATATTTCTGTCATTATCTTCCAATGTTTCTATATTGTCCACGCAATACAGTCCATGTCTTTCATGCCAGAAATCTGCATTCAGATGTTTTTTAGAAATACCCTTAATTGCAGTTTCTCCTTG
>JAFACY010000265.1 GCA_023425285.1 Bacillota bacterium | reverse complement strand
GCCGTTCACCGTCAGAATTTCTCCATCTTTTATTTTTGTCGTACAGCCTTCGGCACCCACAACCACTTCCTTGCCTAAATTGAGCCCGGCAATAAACGCATGGGAAGTCAAACCGCCTTCCTCAACTATAATAGCCGAAGCCGAAGACATAAAGTCAACAACATCCTTATCCGTTGCACACATTACTATAATATCTCCCGGTTCAAATTTATCCTTAAGCTCAGAAGCATTTTTTGCCACTCTTGCTCTGCCTATTACCGTTTCCTTTCCTACTCCCACCTTTTTATACAAAAGCTCACTTACAATATGAACCTTCAATAAATTCGTGCTTCCGGAAATTCCCACCGGTACACCTGCTGTAATAACTATCAGATCACCATTTTTGATATATCCTAATTCCAATGCTCTATCCACGGATTTATCTATAATTTCATCCGTTGAATTCATTCTGCTTATTTTTACAGGATAGACGCCCCAATAAAGTGACATCCTGCGCATTACTCTTTCATGCTCCGTCGCTGCAATAATAGGTGCAATAGGTCTGTATTTTGAAACCGCAGCAGCGGTATAGCCCGATGATGTTGCCGAAATAATTGCCGAAGCATTCAGATCCAGACATGTCCTGCAAGTGGCATAGCTTATTGAATCCGTTATACCGTTTTCAAACTTAACATTTTTGTTTTGTAAAATTTCTTTATAATCCAATGAGTTTTCTATCATCACAGCTATTCTTGCCATAGTTGCCACAGCCTCTAAGGGGTAATTTCCCGAAGCGGTCTCCCCTGACAGCATTATGGCATCCGAGCCCTCAAATATGGCAGATGCCACATCTGAAACCTCCGCTCTAGTAGGTCTCGGGTTCCTCATCATTGAATCAAGCATTTGTGTCGCGGTAATAACCGGCTTGCCTGCATCATTACACTTGCTGATCAGTGTCTTTTGTACAAGAGGTACTTCCTCCGCCGGGATTTCAACTCCCAGATCTCCCCTTGCAACCATTATTCCGTCCGATACCTCAATTATTTCATCTATATTTTCCACACCCTGCCTGTTCTCTATTTTAGAAATAATCATTATGTGATCGGCACTTTCTTCTTCTAAAATTCTTCTGATCGATATGACATCCTCAGCTTTTCTGATAAATGAAGCGGCAATGTAATCAATATCATTTTTTATACCAAACTTAATATCTTCAATATCTCTTTCCGTCATGGCAGGTAAATTAATCTGAACATTCGGTACATTTACACCTTTTTTGTTTTTAATGATACCTTCGTTTTTAACGACGCATTTTAAATCGGTATCATTGATTTTTTCTGTAACCTCCAAAGATATCAGTCCGTCATCAATTAAGACCGTATCTCCGGTTTTCACATCTTGTGCAAAGTTTTTATATGTAACACTGATTATATCCTTATTACCAAGAAGCTCTCTTGACGTAATAACAACATCCTGCCCTTCTGTAAGCTCAGCCTCACCGAATTCAAAATCTCTCGTCCTTATTTCGGGTCCCTTCGTATCAAGCATTATGGCAGTTGACGTACACAAATCCTGTCTGACCTTCTTTATAACGTCTATTTTCTGCTGATGCTCTTCATGACTGCCGTGTGAAAAGTTTAATCTTGCCACATTTAATCCGTTCATTACTAATTGTCTGAATATCTTTTCATCCTGCGATGCAGGCCC
Organism: Bacillota bacterium; assembly: GCA_023425285.1. Lineage (GTDB taxonomy): Bacteria > Bacillota > Clostridia > Tissierellales > Sedimentibacteraceae > Sedimentibacter. Next base: position 1,731 of record JAFACY010000265.1, on the reverse strand, counting down.
TATGGTACATACTATTTTTGTTTTTCTCATATTTAACCTCGTTATATTGACAGTATCTTTGTTAATTCGTATGTCTTTCTGTCGAATGATCTTTTCATGGAAAGTGCTTCTTCTATGTCCATGTTGAATATTTCATTGCCCTTGACGCCAATGACCTGGTTGAATATTTCGCAGCACAGCAGCTCCACCGCTTTTGCTCCCATCTGGCTTCCTATTAATCTGTCATATGCCGAGGGAGTTCCTCCTCTTTGAGTATAGCCAAGTACCGAATATCTGGTGGTTATCCCTGTTATTTTTTCTATTTGCTTACTTATGTCCTTGGCGTTCCCCGCTCCCTCTGCCAGCAATACAATGCTGTGCTTTTTCCCTCTGGCTCTGCCCTGCATTATTTTATCACATACTTCATCTATATTATTCTCAACTTCCGGAATAATAACCATTTCAGCTCCTCCCGCAAGACCTGCATAAAGAGCTATATCTCCGCAATTTCTGCCCATAACCTCAATTACATTGGTTCTGCCGTGAGATGATGATGTATCTCTTATTTTTTCCACAGCCTCCAATACGGTTGTAAGTGCCGTAAAAAACCCCAGAGTATATTGTGTATATGGAAGATCATTGTCAATTGTTCCTGGAATTCCGATTACGGGTATTCCCGACTTGCCAAGAGCCATAGCGCCGGTCAGAGTTCCGTCACCGCCTATGGCAACCAGTCCGTCTATTCCCAGATACTTTATATTTTTAAGCGCTTTTTGAAAACCATCTTCACTGATAAATTCCTTGCTTCTCGCACTGCCCAGTACAGTTCCTCCTCTATGAATTATATCAGCAACGGAAGAAAGGTTCATTTCCACGCTGTCTCCTTCAACCAGACCTCTGTATCCGTTTTTTATACCTACCACATTAATATTATTATAAATTCCAAATCTCACGACTGCTCTGATTGCAGCATTCATACCCGGAGCATCTCCGCCGGCAGTAAGCACACCAATTTTTCTCATATAAACCTCCATACGATACCGTCTATTTGTCTTTTATAGCTATATTTTTTTCTCCTAACAAACTCTTTAAATCACTTATTAAATTTTCATTGTCTATATTTACCCAGTTCTCAGCAGGTAAAATCATGTTTGCTTTTTCCTGACTGTTATAGATTATAACACAATCACTGCCAGGACACTTACAAATATTTCTGAACAGCTCGTTTTTTATTTTCTTGTATACCTCAGTGCTGTCAACCTTCAGATACAATTTTCTTTGACTTTTAGCTTCTGTATTTATTTCTTCCTTTTGCAGCTCTGTTATTTTATTACATATGAGCTTAGGTGCTTCTTCTTCGGATGCATCTATTATTCCCTCAACAACAACTATATTGTCTTCATATAAAACGTCTTTATAACTTTCGTAAATTTTCGGAAAAACTATTCCCTCCACAGCTCCGTACAAGTCTTCCAAGGTTATGAACGCCATCATGTTATTGTTTTTAGTTATTTTGTTTTGTTTCTTTACAATTATACCGCCTAGAACAATTCTGCTTCCGTCCTGAATTTTTGCGTTATTTTCGTGAGATTCCTTCAGCTCCATAATCTCACTTGTATTTATGGTTGCTATTTTTTCAAGCTCCTTTTCGTATTCAGACAACGGATGACCGCTTAAATACACTCCCACCATTTCCTTTTCCATGGTGAGCAGCATCTTTTCATTGTATTCGGGAATGTTGGGTATTTCTTC